>NZ_SSOE01000066.1:30776-218205 GCF_029871175.1 Pseudomonas sp. BN607 | reverse complement strand
GGGCGAAGCCCGTGCCATACACCGTGTTGGATGCTTCGCGGGACAAGCCCGCTCCCACAGGTACCCCGCAGGCTTGAGGTTGATGCAGTACCTGAGGGAAACAACTGGCTTGCTCAATTTCTAGAATCTAGCGCAATCCCTGTGGGAGCGGCTTTAGCCGCGAACACCGGCGGAGCCGGTGCCATGCACCGTGTTGGATGCTTCGCGGGACAAGCATTCAGCTTGCCATTCAGCGCTCTCAGTTCAGACTCTAAATCCCCATCAAGACACAAGGCCGCTCCCGCAAAAAAAAGCGGAACCTGCCTGGCTTGGTCCCTATTGCCCCAACCGGCTGGAAAACTGCCCCACCACATCCACCACCCGCTTCGCCCCGTCCTGGATCTCGACAATCACGTTGCCCGTCTCATCCGCCAGCGCCAGCCCCTGTTCGGCCTGACGCTTGCTGGTGTCGATGATCGCCACCGCCGCCTGCGCCAGCTGCGAGTTCTGCTGCACCACCCGGGCGATTTCCTCGGTGGCGGTGCTGGTGCGTGAGGCCAGCTGGCGCACTTCGTCGGCGACCACGGCAAAGCCGCGCCCCTGTTCGCCCGCCCGGGCCGCTTCAATGGCGGCGTTCAAGGCCAGCAGGTTGGTCTGCCCGGCAATATCACTGATGGTCTTGATGATCGAACCGATCACCCGCGACTGGGTATCCAGCGCCTGAATGCCTTCGGCCGCCTCTTGCATGGAGGCCTCCAGGCCACGCATCACGCTGACGCTCTGGGTCACTACATCGGTAGCCTTGCGTGCGCTGGCATCAGTCCCCAGCGAGGTGTTGTAGGCAACATCTGCCGCCTCGGCTACCGCCTGCTCCTGGTTGACCTGGTCGGTAATCACGGTCGCGAACTTGACCACCTTGTAGAGCACGTCGTGGGCATCGAAGATCGGGTTGTACGAAGCTTCCAGCCAGATTACCCGGCCATGGGCATCAATGCGCTTGAAGCGGTCGGCAACGTACTCGCCTCGACGCAGCTTGTCCCAGAATGCCTGGTAGCCAACCGAGTTGGACTCTTCCGGCTCGCAGAACATACGGTGGTGCTTGCCGCGGATCTGCTCCAGGCGGTAACCGACACTGGTCAGGAAGCGCTCATTGGCGGTGAGGATGGTGCCGTCGAGGTCGAACTCGATCACCGCCGTAGAACGCATCAGCGCCTTGATCAGGCTTTCGTGCTCGCGCGAGGTCTCGATGGTGCGGGTGAGGTCGCTGGAATGCAGGGTGAAGTACTTGATGCGCCCCTCACTGTCCTTGACCGGCTGAAGGATCGAGCGCAGCCAGGCTTCCTGGCCATTGCCACGCAGCAGGCGGAACGCGCCGTTCAGGTGCTCCCCGCGGCTGATCGCGGTTTTCATGCGCTGGTAGAAATCCAGCGACTTGACATGGCCGGGGACGATGTCCTCTATGTTGCGTCCAAGCAATTGTTCGGCACGGTAGAGCATCTCGCTCTCGAAATTGCCGTTGACCATCTCGATCCGTCCCTGTGGGTCGAGTTGCAAAACCAGCATCTCGCTGTCGAGGCTGCTCTTGACCTGTTCGATGGACATCAGGTCTTCGCGCAGCTGCCGGATTTCTTGCTTGAGCTTGTTGTTGAACATCACCGCTCTCCTGGAGCGCATCGGTAATCGAATGCATCTTCATCGGCTGCCGGTGACACCTTCTTGAGTGCCGTGCCGATAAATATTCGCAAATTCCACAAGCGACGCCGGTCAGATGTCATCTGCGCGTCACAGGCCCGTCACAGTGACGCAACCGAGCAGGCGGAAACTTTTTGTCATGAATACACCCGCCCTGCGCATTACCTTGGTCAGCGAAACCTTCCCACCCGAAATCAACGGCGTGGCCAACACCCTTGGCCGTCTCGGCGAAGGCCTGCGTCAACGCGGCCACCAGATCGAAGTGGTGCGCCCGCGCCAACCCGGCGAAAGGCCGGTGCACAATGACCCCCAGCTCATGCTTTGCCGTGGCTGGGCACTGCCGGGATACCCCGGCTTGCAATGGGGCGAGGTGTCGATGCACACGCTGCTGCGACGCTGGCGGCGGCAACGGCCAGATGTACTGTACATCGCCACCGAGGGGCCGCTGGGGCTCAGCGCCCTGCGCGCGGCCAGGCGCCTTGGGATCCCGGTCGTCAGCGGCTTCCATACCAACTTTCCGCAGTATTCCGGCCAGTACGGCCTGGGTTTGCTGGCGCGCCTGCTCACCCACTACCTACGCTGGTTCCATCGCCGAACAGCGGTCACCCTGGTGCCCAGCGCCAGCCAGCGCCTGGAACTGGAACGCCGTGGTTTCGAGCGCCTGGAACTGCTTGCCCGTGGTGTGGATGCCTGCCTGTTCCACCCCGCCCGGCGCAGCCAGGCGTTGCGCGAAAGCTGGGGGTTAAGGCCGGATGATATCGCCGTGCTGCATGTGGGGCGGTTGGCGGTGGAAAAGAACCTTGGCTTGCTGCGCCCTTGCCTCGAGGCGTTGCAGAAGACTTATCCACAGAAGCGCCTGCGCCTGATTCTGGTCGGTGACGGCCCACAGCGCGCCGCCCTTCAACAACAGCTGCCAGACGCGGTGTTCTGTGGTGCCCAACGCGGCGAGGTCCTGGCTGAGCACTATGCCAGCGGGGACCTGTTCCTGTTTCCGAGCCTGACCGAAACCTTCGGTAATGTGGTACTCGAGGCCATGGCCTCCGGGTTGGCAGTAATCGCTTATGACGAAGCCGCGGCCGCACAGCATATTCGCCATGGGCACAGTGGTGCACTAGCGATGCCGGGTGACCAGGCAGCGTTCATCGATGCGGCCTGCTGGCTGCTGGAAGATGAGGAAACGTTGCGCCGGGTTCGCCTGAATGCGCGGCAGCATGCCAGCCGTCAAGGCTGGGGGGCAATTGTCGAGCAGTTCGAGGGGTACCTGGACGGCGCCTGCCGGCAACCTGGTGCTGCGGCTGGGCGTTCTGGGCAATTTTTGCAGCGCCTGTGAGATAGGTGCCGCGCAGGCGGCGCTCGATCTCACAGGTGCCCAAAGCATCGCGACAGGCGTTCTTCAGGCTAGCGCTTTCTCGATTGCCTGCACCACCACCGGGTCATCCGGCGCGGTGCGAGGTGAGAAACGCGCCAATACCCGGCCGTCCTTGCCAACCAGAAACTTCTCGAAGTTCCAGGTGATGTCGCCCGGAAACTCGGCCCCCTCACCCGCCAACAGGCGATACAGCGAATGGCGCTGCGGCCCGTTGACCTCCAGCTTGCCCCCCAGCGGGAAGCTCACCCCGTAGTTGAGGCTGCAGAAGTCCTGGATTTCCTTCTCGCTACCCGGCTCCTGCCCGGCAAACTGGTTGCACGGCAAGCCAAGCACATTGAAGCCCTTGTCCTTGTACGCCTGGTAGAGGTGTTCCAGGGCTTTGTATTGCGGCGTAAGACCACACTTGGAGGCAACGTTGACCACCAGCACCACTTGGCCCTTGAACGGTGCCAGAGGTAGCTCTCCGCCGTTCAGCGCGTCCAGCTTCAGCTCGTGAAATGCACTCATGATGACATCCCCTCTCAGGTTCCCGGTTGCCGCGTCGGCGAATTCCGCCCACTAAAAAGGCGCTCGTCCAAACCGTCCCCCTCCCGTAGGAAGGCAAATCGGCTTGCCCGAGCGCCTGGCGACTTTCTGAGCTTAGCGCAGAAAATCAGTGGTGATGGCCACCTTCACCGTGGATGTGACGGTGAGCGATTTCTTCGTCGCTGGCGTCACGCACGTTCACGACCTTGACCTGGAAGGTCAGGCGCTGGCCGGCCAGCGGGTGGTTGCCATCAACGGTGACGTCGTCGCCGTCGATGTCGCGGATGGTGACGATCTGCATCTGGCCGTCCGGCGCCGAAGCGTGGAACTGCATGCCCACTTCCAGTTCGTCAACGCCTTCGAACAGGCTGCGGTTCAGGGTGCTGACCAGCTCGGCCAGGTATTCGCCGTAGGCGTCTTCCGGCTCGATGGAAACGTTCAGCTCGTCACCGGCCTGCTTGCCTTCCAGGGCTTTTTCCAGGCCCGGGATGATGTTGCCGGCACCGTGCAGGTAAACCAGCGGGGCACCACCGGCGGAGCTGTCGATGGTCTCCCCGGCGTCGTTGGTCAGGGTATAGTCGATGGAGACAGCCTTGTTGGCGGCGATCAGCATGGGGCAAGACCTTTTGCAAAAGAATGTAGAGCGCACAAGTGTAACCAAGCCATCGTCCGATTGCGAACGCACCGCGGACGAGCAACGGCCCATCAGTCGGATCACCGGTTTTCATCAGGACGAAGAAGGCCATTGGGTGGCCGAACTGTCCTGTGGCCATACCCAGCACCTGCGCCACCAGCCGCCGTGGCAGGCACGCCCATGGGTGCTCGACCCGGTCCAGCGCGCGCAGCACATCGGCCAGCCTTTCGCTTGCGGCTGGTGCGCACAAGGGGCCGATAGCGCTACCCTTGGCCGTTAATTTCTTGCACCGCTTATTTCGAGAAGCACGCATGCAGACATTTTTCATTGCGCCGACCGATTTTGGTGTCGGCCTGACTTCGATCAGCCTGGGCCTGGTGCGCACCCTTGAGCGTGCCGGCCTGAAGGTCGGCTTCTTCAAGCCGATCGCCCAGCCCCACCCGGGTGACACCGGCCCGGAGCGCTCCACCGAGCTGGTCGCCCGCACCCATGGCATCAAGCCGCCCGTGCCGCTGAGCCTGGCCCATGTCGAGCGCATGCTCGGTGACGGCCAGCTGGACGAGCTGCTTGAAGAAATCATCCGCCTGTACCAGCAAGCCTGCGTCGGCAATGACGTGGTGGTGGTCGAGGGCATGGTGCCAACGCGCCACGCCAGCTATGCGGCACGGGTCAACCTGCACTTGGCCAAGAGCCTGGATGCCGAGGTAATCCTGGTTTCAGCCCCGGAAAATGAAGTGCTCAGCGAGCTGTCCGGCCGGGTCGAACTGCAGGCCCAGTTGTTCGGCGGCCCGCGCGACCCGAAAGTGCTCGGGGTGATTCTCAACAAGGTGCGTACCGAGGAAAGCATGGCGGACTTCGCCACCCGCCTGCGCGAGCACTCGCCGCTGCTGCGTGGCAATGATTTCCAACTGCTCGGCTGTATCCCCTACCAGCCCGAGCTGAACGCCCCGCGCACCCGTGACGTGGCCGACCTGCTTGGCGCCCAGGTGCTCAATGCCGGCGACTACGAGCAGCGGCGCATGAGCAAGATCATCATCTGCGCCCGCACGGTGGCCAACACCGTACCGCTGCTCACGTCAGGCACCTTGGTCGTAACCCCGGGTGATCGCGACGACATCATCCTTGCCGTCAGCCTGGCAGCAATCAATGGTGTGCCACTGGCCGGCCTGCTGCTGACCAGCGACAGCAAGCCTGACGCACGTATCCTTGGCCTGTGCCGTGGCGCGCTGCAGGCCGGGCTGCCTATCCTGTCGGTAAGTACCGGCTCTTACGACACCGCCAACCAGCTCAACTCGTTGAACCGTGAAATTCCGGTGGATGACCGCGAGCGCGCCGAATTCATTACCGACTTTGTCGCCAGCCACCTCGACGCGGCCTGGTTGCACCAACGCTGCGGCACGCCGCGCGAACTGCGGCTGTCGCCGGCGGTGTTCCGCTACCAGTTGATCCAGCGCGCGCAGCAAGCGAACAAGCGCATCGTCCTGCCTGAGGGTGCCGAGCCTTTGCTGGTTCAGGCGGCAGCCATCTGCCAGGCCCGAGGCATTGCCCGTTGCGTGCTGCTGGCCAAGCCCGAGGATGTGGATGCCGTGGCACGCGCCCAAGGCATTACCCTGCCGCCGGGCCTGGAGATCCTCGACCCGGAGCTGATACGCGGGCGCTACGTAGAACCGATGGTCGAGCTGCGCAAAAGCAAGAACCTCAACGCCCCGATGGCCGAGCAGCAACTGGAAGACCCGGTGGTGATCGGGACCATGATGCTGGCTCTGGATGAAGTGGACGGCCTGGTTTCCGGGCTGGTGCACTCCACTGCCAACACCATCCGCCCTGCCCTGCAGTTGATCAAGACTGCGCCGGGCTCGAGCCTGGTGTCGTCGGTGTTCTTCATGCTGTTCCCCGAGCAGGTACTGGTGTACGGCGACTGCGTGATGAACCCGCACCCGAGCGCTGTCGAACTGGCCGAAATTGCCCGGCAGAGCGCCGAATCGGCGCAGGCCTTCGGCATTGCGCCGCGGGTGGCGATGATCAGTTACTCAAGCGATTCGGCCAGCGATGAGGAAGTCGGGAAAGTGCGCGAAGCGACACGCCTGGCACAGGACGCAGCGCACGATCTACTGATCGACGGCCCCCTGCAGTATGACGCGGCGGCCAACCCGGCAATTGCCCGGGAGCTGGCGCCAGGCAGCCCGGTGGCCGGGCGTGCCACGGTATTCGTGTTCCCCGACCTGAATACCGGCAATACCACACACAAGGCGGTACAGCGCAGTGCTGACGGGGTCAGCCTGGGGCCGATGCTGCAGGGGTTACGCAAACCGGTGAACGACTTGCCGCGAGGGGCACAGGTAGACGATATCGTGCACACCATTGCCCTGACGGCGATTCAGGCCAGCGTAGCGCGCTAAGAAGCCGGGGCTGCGTTGCAGCCCCGGGCGGTCAATCACGGATATTGCTGAACCTGGCCTTGCTGCTGGTCATACTGCTGACCCGGAATCGGCTTCAGGTTCACTTCCACCCGGCGGTTCTGCGCACGGCCATTGGCGTCAGCGTTGCTGGCGATTGGCTGGTCCGGGCCCATGCCACGTACAGAAATACGCGAGGCATCCACACCCTGCGAGGTCAGGTAGGTGCTGACCGCCTGCGCGCGGCGCTGGGACAGGTCCATATTGTGTTGGCGGCTGCCAGTGCTGTCGGTGAAGCCGACCACTTCGATGGTGTTCTGGTTGAACTGCTTGAACGACCCAGCCAGGTTGTTCAGCGGCGAGTAGAAGCTTGGGGCGATGTTGGCCGAGTCGGTGGCGAAGGTGATGTTGCCCGGCATGATCAGCTTGATCTGGTCACCCTGGCGTTGCACTTCCACGCCGGTGTTGGCCATCTGCGCGCGCAGTTCGGCTTCCTGCTTGTCGGCGTAGTAGCCGTAACCAGCAGCGGCAGCACCCACTGCAGCGGCACCGATGAGTGCCCCCTTGCCACGGTTGTTGTGGTCGATGGCGGCACCGGCGATGGCGCCGGCCAACGCGCCCAGGCCACCATACTTGGCGGTCTTGCTCATCCCGGTGGAGCCCTGCGCCTGGCCCTGGTTGTCGTAGGGATTCTGGCCGGCACAGCCGGTCATCAGGGCAGCGGCAGTTGCGACGATAATCAGACGACGCATGGTGAACATGGACAAGCTCCTACTGAATTCATGAATGCTGCAGATCATAAAGGGATCTATGCCAGCCTTGGATTGCGTCGGCAACGAAAAATTCCATGAAAGTGCCTTCATCTGCCATCAGGCACGCACGAAGGGGTTCTCGCGCATTTCGTCACCCAACCGGGTATCGGGCCCGTGGCCGGTCACCACGACGGCCTCCTCGTCCAGCCGGTAAAGCCGCTCCTTGATGGAACGCACGATCGCCCGCTGGTCGCCCCCCCACAGGTCGGTGCGGCCAATGCCGCGACGGAACAGGGTGTCACCGGCGATCAGCAGCTTGGCATCGGCGAACCAGAAGCTCATCGAGCCCGGGGTGTGCCCTGGAGTATGCAATGCCACGCCGCAGCCGCAGGCCAGTTCTTCGTCATCGGCCAGCCAACGGTCGGGGGACGGTACTGGGGTGTGGGGCACGCCGAACATCTGGCACTGCATTTCCAGGTTGTCCCACAGCGCCTGGTCGTCCTTGTGCAGGTGCAACGTGGCGCCGGTCAGCTCCTTGAGCTTGCCCGAGGCCAGGAAATGGTCGAAGTGCGCGTGTGTGTGGATGATGCTCACCAGCGTAAGCCCGTGGGCCTGCAGGCGGGCGAGGATCTTGTCCGGGTCACCGCCCGGGTCGACGACGATGGCCTTTTGGGTCAGCGGGTCGCCGATCAGCGTGCAGTTGCATTGCAGAGGGCCTACCGGAAAGGTTTCGCGGATGAGTGCAGGCGGGGTTTGGGTCATGGTGTTCTCGCAGGTAACGCTGGGTTCTGCTACGAGCCTGACAGGAAAACGGGGTGGGTGCACGAGGTTCATGGCTTGAGCGAAGTGGCGCCTGTGAGATCGAGCGCCGCGCGGGCGGCGCTCGATCTCACAGGCACCCAATCCCTCAAGGCAGGAACAACCTGAACAACCCGCCCCCAAGCGCCCCGCCATTGGAAATCTCGATCCGCCCGCGCACACCGCCGCTTTCATGCAGCGCCGCGATCCGCGCCGCGAAGTACAGCCCCAGGCCAGTACTGCCGCTAGTCGAATCGATCCCCTGGATGTACTCCTCCTGGCGCTCGAGCATGCGTTGTGGATAACCCGGGCCATCGTCGTTGACGCAGATGGCCAGCTGGTTGTCAGCTTCTTCAATGGTGATCAGCAAGGCATGTCCGGCAAAGCGGGTGGCGTTGGTGATGACATTGGCGATGACCGAGGCCACCAGTTCGCGGTCGAAGAAACCCAACGGGTTGTCGGTGTCGATGCGCCAGGTGGCGAGGATATCGTTGTGCTTCAGCACTTCCTCGTGCGCCGCCAGCTGGGCTTCGATGAAGTCATCCAGCTCATGGTAGTCCGGGCACACCGGCAGCTGGTTAACCCCCAGCTTGTACAACCCCAGCAACTGCACCAGCATGCCGTTGAGGTGACGAAACTCGTGCTCCATCATCCCTTGCTCGGCACCGCCGCGCAGCTCTTCGGGCAAGCGTTGCACCCACTGGCTGTGGGACTGGATCAACGCCGCCAGGGAACTCTTGAGGTCGTGCACGGTGGAGGCGATCACCGTGGAAAAATCCAGCCCCTGATTGTCTTGAGTCATGCGCCGAACACTCGGATGTGCAGTTTGCGGTAACGGTCATAGCGGTTGTCGCTGGCAGGGATACCGGCCACGCTGGTCAACGCGTCGCGGCATTCCTGCATGATCGCGGGCTGAGTGTCGTCACCACCGATGCGCAGCAGTGCCTGGGCGGTGTTGAGGGCGATGCTGATGTTCTTCGGCTGTAAACCCAGTGCCTTGCGGAACAGTTGCAGCGCCTCGCCGAGCTGCCCTCCCTGGTAACTGCGCACCCCCTGGCGATTGAGGGTGACCGCTTCGGTGATGGCGTTGAGCACACTGGGGTCGTCCGTCAGCTTGCCCACTCTTTCCATGACCTTGGGGTCATCGCCATAACTTTCCACACAGCTTTTCAGCACGCCGATCGCGGCAGCTTCCTGCCCCATCGCCTGCAATTGCGCGGCAACGGTCAGGGCTGAATCGACCGAGAAGAACTGGTTCATCTTGTCCAGGCGCTGAATCGCCTGCTCGGTCAGCTTGGCCGCCGTTTCCGGATCACCGGCCTGCAACAGGCTGGCGGCTTTCATCATCCGCGCACGTACCTGCAAGCCCTGATCCTCGGGGTTTTCCTTGGCCACTTCGCTGAGCGTGGTGTTGATCTCGACCCGGGTTCGGGCGTCGAGGCCAAAACCCGCATTCTTGCTCATCAGCGCCTGCACCAGGCCAAGGTTGTTCTCGGCATCCTTGTAGCGCGAGCTCTGCCCCTGATTCACCGCATGGCGGAACGCTTTCGAGGCACTCTCGAAATCTTCGTTTTCCAGCGCCAGCTTGCCCAGCGTCGATTGCCGGCGCACCGACAGCGGCGACAGGCGCACGGCCTCTTCAAGCAGGCTCTGGGCGCGTTTGGTTTCACCCTGAGCTACCAGGACTTCGGCCATGCCGTCGTAAAGGCTCGGCATGATCGGGAAGGCCTTGAGTGCCTGTTCGTACACGCCCTGGGCCTGGGCATTCTGGCCACGCTTGTGCATCAGCGCCCCCAAGGCCGCGTATACCCACGGCTGCGGGCGGCTGGCCAGGATCGCCTTGAGGAATTTTTCCAGCTCCTCGAAACGGTTGAGGTTGCGCAAGGCATCGGCCCGGTAACGCAGGCACAGCGGTGCCAGGCGCGGGTCCCTCTTGCACAGCTCGGCGCAAGCCGCCAGCACTTCGCCCGGGCGGTGTCGGTCGAGCGCCTGCAGGATCGGTTTGAGCAGTGTCTTGCGCTGGAACAGTTTCTCGACACGCTGGGCCAGGCCAACCCGGTTGAAAGGCTTGGTCAGGTAGGCGTCGGGCTCGTGCTCGATGGCGCTAAGGACAATGGCCTGGCTGCTCTCGGCCGTGACCATGATGAACACGCACTCATGGCTGATGTGCTTGTCGATGATCAGGTCTTCCAGCACCTGCTGGCCGTTCTTCTTGCCGTCGCCGAGGTGGAAGTCCTGCAGGATGACGTCATAGCGCTTCTGCGCGCACATGCGCAACGCCTGCTCGCCGCTGTCGGCGGTGTCAACGTCGCGCACGCCCAACTCACGCAACATGGAGCGGGTCGACGTGCGAAAGTCGGTAAAATCGTCGACGATCAGAAAGCTCTTTTGCCCGTACTGCAGCATCAACACGACCTGCCTTGGAATGATTGAAAAATCGCGCGAGGCGATGCCACCGATCGCTGTATCGGCAGCCGGTCGGGAAAGATGAGGGTAGAGCATTGCCGGCCACAAACCATGGCCTCACGCCATCACTTTAGCGGGCAATGAACCCAGGGGCCAGCTTCAAGCCAGCAGCCCCAGGGATTTGGCCTTGGCCACCGCCTGGGTACGCCGCTCCACGCCCAGCTTGCTGTTGATATGGCTGGCGTGGGTTTTTACCGTGTGCAAGGAAATGAACAGGCGCTCGCTGATCTGCTGGTTGGAGCAACCTTGGGCGATCAGCTCGAGCACGGCCAGTTCGCGACCGCTCAACGCCTCACCGGTCCCGGCGCTGGGACTTGGCAGTGACGGCAGGCGTTTGAGCAGTTCTGCCTGAACCGGGCACGTGCTACCTGCCTGCAGATGCTCGTGAAGCCATTGCGGGTGCTTTTCCAACAGCGCCTGGAATGGCTGCAGCACACCGCCGCGAGCTGCCTCCAGCAGCGGTGGCAACAATTGCGCTGCCTGGCCGTCCCGGCCTTCGTCCAGCAACAGCACCAGCCATTGGCTCAGGGCACTGACGGCAAGCATCATGCCGCCACTGGCCTGGCCACGCTCGGCAAGGCCAGCCAGGCGTTTGACGGCGTCATCACGACGTGACTGAACACGCTCGAGCAACGCTTGTTGCAAGGCAATGTGCAACGGCAGCAGCGGGTGAAACTCTGGCGCTGCCGCCGGCTGCTCACCGCCATAGGTCTGGCCCAGGCGTAGCAGCCACGACTCGGCCAGGTCGGTGCGGCCTTGGGCCAACCACAGTTCGCATTTGACCAAAGTGATCATGGCCAAGTAATAGACCGGCGGCACGTCCCAGATGTGCATCAGCCGCTCAGCCTCGGCCAGCTCGGCAAAAGCCTCGGCAAAGTGCCCTTCCCGGCCATCGAGCGTGGCAATCACGCAATGGCCGATAAGCACGCTGATATCCCGACAGGCCCGCGCCTCACCCAGCCCTGCGCGCAAGCGCGCACGGCCTTGGGCGGGTTGCAGGCGCGAGACCAGCAGGTAGCCTTCATACAGCGTCAGGCGTGCGCGTACGGCATACAGGCGCTGCGCCGAAAGCCCTTGCAGGCGCTGCAGGCCCTGGCGCACTTCGTCCAGGGCGCGCAGCACTTCGCCACGGGCGTGTAGCACCCGTGCGCGGTCGTAATGGGCCAACGCCTCGAACAACGGGTTGCCAACACGCTGAGCCAGCTCCAGCGCCTCACGATTCCACCCGCGTGCGCGCCAGAAGTCGCCATCGGCAATGGCCAGGTTGGACAGTGTCGACAAACACACCAGGCGTTGGCCATAACGCTTGCTCGGCAAGCTCTGCAACGCTTCGCCGCAATAGGCCAGGGTGCGCTCGCGATCACCCCGGCCACGGGCGATCACCCCGCTCAGTGCCAGCCACTGCGCCAGCATCGACTTTTGCGCGGTCGCCGAGGGCGCGGGCAGGAAGCGGCTGAGGTAACCGGCCAGCTCTTCGGCCGCGTCCAGCTGACAAGCCAGGCCCAACGCCCAGCTGTACAGCACAATCAACCGCGGCGTACTGATCAACAGGCTGTCGGGCAGGTCCATCTTCCAGCGCAGCAGCATGCCGACGTTCTGCTCGGCCAGCAGTTGTTCCTCGGACAGGCTCTGCACCAGGTCGGCGGCGACATCGAGGTGACCGGCACGCAGCGCCTGCTCCACCGCCTCGTCCAGCAGCCCCTGGGCTTCGAACCAGCGGCACGCGCGCAGGTGCAGGCCGGCCAGTGGTTCGCTGGCCTGGCGGCTGCGCAGCAAGTCGGAGAACAAGTGGTGATAACGGAACCATTGACCATGCTCGTCCAGCGGCACCAGGAACACCTGGTGCGCCTGCAGGAAGCACAGGATCGCGGCGCTGTCGTGAGCGCCGCGCACGGCGTCGCACAGCGAGGCACAGAAGCGCTCCTGGCAGGCGGTCTCGTACAGGAAGGCCTGTACATCCGCGGGTAGCATGTCGATGACTTCTTCGAGCAGGTAGTCGCGGATCAGGCCCTCGCCACCGTGCAGCGCCTGGGGCAAGGCCTGTTCGTCAGCGCTGTCGCTGGCCGCCAGCTGCCAGAAGCGCAGCCCGGCCACCCAGCCGTCGCTGCGCTGGATCAGGTTATCAAGCGCCTGGCCACGCAGCCCGGTGGGCTGGCGGCCGATTACCGCCAAAGACTCCTCGGCGGTGAGGCGCAGTTCCTGTTCGTTGAGCTCGACCAGTTGCCGTGACAGGCGCAGGCGCGCCAGGTGCCAGTCTGGACGTTGTCGGCTAGTGACCAGCAACACCAGGCCGGGAGGCAAGTGATTGAGGAAGAACTGCAGGCACCGGTCAAGTACCGGCCCCTGGGCCAGATGGTAGTCGTCCAGCACCACCAGCAAGGGCGTATCGGCTTGCAGGTAAAGCGCCAGCTCGTCGAGCAGGCCGTCGAGCCATTCTTCGAAGGCGAACGGCTGGTGGCGCTGGCGCATCTTCAGCAGGCCCATGGCCTGGCCGCCAAGTGCCGGGCAGTACTGTTGCAAGCCTTCGAGCAGCCGCTCGAGGAAGCGGCCAGGGTCGGCATCGCGCTGGCTCAGGCCCAGCCACAGGCTGCGCCAGTGCTCGGGCAGTGCTTCGCAGAATTCGATGGCCAAGGAGCTTTTGCCAAAACCTGCCGGCGCATTGACCAGCAGCAAGCGCCCGCCCAAACCGGCATTCAGCCGCTGGCACAAGCGCACGCGCGGCACATGGCCATCCGGCAGGGGCGGCCGGAAGAAACGCCCGTCCAGCAGGCCCAGGGCCTGACTGGCGAATCCATGCGTACGGGACAGATCAGTCATGGCCGGCTCATTCTGGGTGGAAGACTACGGCATATGGATGCTTGCGAGACTAGCCGTTAACGCGGCGCATTTGAAGATGATGGGAACAATTGCCTCAGAAAAGACTGCGACAAAAAGCAACATGGCCGATGGACATGGGCTGGAACGAGGGTTTGGAGAGGTATTCAGCAGGTTGATTGCCTGGCCCGCGGAAAGCCCGGAGCAGGAAAACAAAAAAACGCCCCGGCAAGCCGGGGCGTTCTGGGGATCACACAGCGTCGAGTGCGTTCAGCTTAGCGAATACCCGACTGGCGCAGCGCTGCTGGCTGGAAGTCGGCCTTGCTGGCGCTGAAGCCGAAGTCGTACGCACGCTTCTCTTCGTTCTTCATGCCCAGGGCCAGGTAACGACCGGACTGCAGGTCATAGATGGCTTCCAGGGTGTACCAGGGTACCTCGACGTTGTAGTAGGCCTGGGCATGCGCCTCGGACACGCGCCACAGCTGGCCACGGCCGTCGTACTGGTCGATCACAGCAGCCTGCCAGGTGTCCTCGTCGATATAGAAGTCACGCTTGGCATAGATATGCCGCTGGCCCGGCTTGAGCGTTGCAACCACATGCCAGACCCGGCGCAGCTCGTAACGAGTCAGGTCCTGGTTGATATGCCCGGCCTTGATGATGTCAGCGTACTTGAGCTTGGGGTCATCGAGCTTGAAGGCGTTGGAGGCGATGTACAGCTCCTTCTTGCCTTCCAACTTCCAGTCATAGCGATCTGGCGCGCCGTTGAACATGTCCAGGTTGTCTGAAGTTCGCAGGCCGTCCGCGGCAGTACCCGGGCCGTCGTACGACACTTGCGGCGCCTGGCGCACGCGACGCTGGCCGGCGTTGTAGATCCACGCCTTACGCGGCTCCTTCACCTGGTCAAGGGTTTCATGGACCAGCAGCACGGTACCGGCCAGGCGCGCGGGTGCGGTCACTTCCTGCTTGAAGTAGAACAGGATGTTGCCCGGGTTGTTCGGGTCGTAATCCTTCATCTTGTCGCGGAAGACGAACTGGTCAGAGAAATACACTGGGTTGAACGAGCCGTTCTGCTGCGGCGTGGCCTGGATCACCAGGCGGCTGACGCTGCCGCCGCGGTAGCGGGTGATGTGGTTCCAGATCACTTCCAGGCCGGTTTTCGGGATGGGGAACGGCACGGCGGTGCGGAAATTGTTCAGGCCGTTGCCGCCCTCCACCAAGGTGGTCTTGGTGGCGTTTTCCTTGATGGCGGCGAATACGTCGGCAGGCACCGTGGAACCGCGGTGGGTCTTGAATACCGGGATCTTGAAGGTGTCCGGGTAACGCTTGAGCATCGCCAACTGGCCCGGCGAAAGCTTGTCCTTGTACTGCTCGGCGTTCTGGGCGGTGATGGTAAACAGCGGCTTTTCACTGCCGTACGGGTCGGCCAGGAAGCCCTTGCCGTCGACACTGCCTGCGGTCTTCGACAGCGGCTCCCATGGCCCGATCGATCCATCGGCGTTGCCGGCCTTCTCAGCACCCATCGGGGTCAAGGTGCTGCCCAACTTGGCCGCCTCGTCGGCGGATACCGCAGCCATGACGCTGGTCGCCAGCAGGGACAGGCCCAGCACACCGGCTTGCAGCAGACTTCTGGTCTTGTTCATGTCGTGTCGTCCTGGATCTGTGTGCTTAGAAGTTCACGCCGAAGCTGAGCGCAACAAAGTCGCGGTCATCCACGGTGCTGTACTTGCCGTCGAAGAAGTTGGTGTACGACAGGCTAGCCGTGTAGGTGTTCTGGTACTCGGCGTCCAGGCCCAGGCTGACCGCCTTGCGGCCTTCCTCGAAGTTGCCGCCAGGGCCAGGCGAGTAACCGGAAACGTCATGCGACCAGGCCACGCTTGGCTTGAGGTTGACCCCGGCGAATACGTCGTTGTAGTCCCAGATGACGCGAGCCCGGTAGCCCCACGAGGTGCTGGTGGTGTAGCCGTCGTTCTCGCACTTGCGGTTCAGGTTGGTGGTCGATGCACCGGCACCGGCACCGGCGATAGTGCTGCCGTTGAGTGCCTGGCAGGTATCTGCGCCGCCGGTAGAAGGCAATGGGCCAGGGCCGAATACCGGGTCGCGACCGTAGCGGGTATCGTGGGCGTTCTCCAGGCCCCCCACGTGGGTGACACCCACCTCGCCCACCACCGTCATGCGGCTGGCGCCCATCACCTGATCAAAGAAGTGCGTCAGGGTAGTCTGGAACTGGGTGATTTCCTTGCGGCGATAGCCGTGAAGGTCCTGGCCCGGAGTACCGGTCAACAGCGAAGCGTTGGTCAGTGCGCCGCCCAACGGACGAACACCGGCAAACAGGATATCGGTGGTGTTCAACTGCACCGGGGCGTTGGGCCGGTAGCTGATTTCGCCGCTCCATGCGGTGCCGGTTGGCAACGTGGTGGAGAAGCTCAAGCCGTACAGACGAATGTCTTCCGGGTACTCGACGAAGTATTGCGAGTTACCCGCCACGATCAGTGGCGCCAAGGCCCGCAGCTGCGCCGGCAGGCCAGCGATACCGGAGAACACCGAAGCCGGTGCGCCGGTGGCGCTGAAGATCGGGGCACGGCTGTGGTAGTTCATGAAGTAGGCACCGAACTCGGTGTCCAGCGGCTCGAACATGTAGCGCATGGCCACACCGAACTGCCCGCTGTCGCGTGCATCGCGGTCGGCGCCACGGCGCACCATCACGCCCTCTTCGTTGATGTTCACGCCTTGGGTGGCGAGAAACTGCTGAGCCGCACCCGGCACTGTCCGGCTGCTGTTGAGTACGCGCAGGTTATCGGTGCAACCGTCTGCGATGATGTCCGGCTGCGAGAAGAACGTACCGCAGTTATCAACAACCGTCTGGTCCCACTCGATCTGGTAGAAGGCCTCGGCCGACAGGTTGTCGGTAAGGCTTTGCGAGATATAGAACATGTTGACCGGGATCAGGCCTTCCTTGATCTCGGCCCCTGGGCGGCGGAACGCCGACACGTCGATGGGGTTGATCGAGTTGATGCCGCCGCCGATGAAGGTACTTTCGCCCCAGCTCACCACCTGCTTGCCGAAGCGTACCGAGCCCGGCTGATCGCCGATGGAATAATTGTGGTACACGAAGGCGTCCAGCAACTCGGCACCGGACGACTTGGCGCCTTCCTTGCGGTTGGAGTCACTGATGTCCTTGAACTCGCGGCCTTCGTCCTTCAGCTCGAAGTCGTACCAGTACTTGCCGCGCACGAACACGCCGGTATCGCCGTACTTCAGTTCCAGGTCATGGATGCCCTTGAAGATTTTCGAGAAGGTTTCGCCCTTCTTGAAGTTCAGGTGGCCATCGTCGGAGGTCTGCGACAGGCCCTTGCCGCCGTTGTTCACCCCGATCAGGTTCTTGTTGGGGTTGGCGGTCGACCAGCTGGCGCCGATGGAGAGCGACGAGTCGAACTGGCCTTCGATTTCACCGATGTTGAAACTGACAGCGAAAGCAGGACTTGCGAGCGTGGAAGCAAGGCTGACCGCCAAGGGCAACTTGGCCCGGCGCCAGAACAGGTTTGCAGATTTCATCGACGCTACTCCATGTACTTTATTGTTATGGCAGTGAGTCCTTTCAAGAACGGCCCGAGCGACCGGTTTGCAGGCTTTGACCTGCGACGACACGGCTTGCGCGTGTCGCCCTCCCCCATTCCTGAAAATCCCCTGGCCCCGACTATAGCCAGCAAGGCACAGGCGCTTGATCCCTCTAAAGTGTGATTTGCGCTCCATGCCGCCAACTCGCTGTAAATGTGCTCCGTTTGCGCGTTGGCAGTGCATTAGGATGGCGCATTTTCGCCATTTGGCAAGGCGCCAGACCCTCTAGCATGCGGGTCGCGTTCTGACGTGCGCGACCCGCATGGCGGTCAAAGCGTGGACAGGAACGCGCTGTTGCTGGCCTGCCATTGGACGATGTCCTGGCGGATGCGTTTCTTGTCGAGCTTGCCGACACTGGTCTTGGGAATTTCAGTAACAACGGCGATCTGGCTTGGAATCGCCCATTTGTTGATGTGACCTTGCTCGACAAATGGCTTGAGGTGTTCCTTCAATGCCTTGGCGTCGATGGCCTGGCCATCGCGCACCACCAGCAGGGCGAACGGCCGCTCGCCCCATTGCGGGTCGGCCACTCCCACCACCGCCACTTCGCGCACGGCAGGATGGCGACTGATCAAGTCTTCCAGGTCGAGCGAGGAGATCCACTCGCCTCCCGTCTTGATCACATCCTTGATGCGGTCGCGGATGTCGATGTAGCCCATGCCGTCGAGGGTGGCGACATCTCCGGTGTGTAGCCAGCCGCCCTGCCACAGCTCCTCGCTCTTTTCCGGCTCCTTGAAGTAACCCATGGTCAGCCAAGGGGCTCGCAGCACCAGCTCGCCCTGGGTTTCGCCATCGGCGGGCAGGAAGTTGCCGTCGCCGTCGACGATGGCTGCCTCGACCAGCGGTACCGGCACACCGGCCTTGATGCGGTAGGTGACGCGCTCGTCCTCGCTCCCGGCCTGCAGTTCGTCGTTCAGGTGCGCGGCGGAAATCAGCGGGCAGGTCTCGGACATGCCATACGCTGCGGTCAGCTGGATGCCGCGAGCCAGCGCAGCCTGGTACAGCGAACGGTTGAGCGAACTGCCGCCGATGATGATTTTCCAGCCGGCGAAATCCTGGCCTTGGGCGTTCGGGCAATTGAGCAACATCTGCAGGATGGTCGGCACGCAATGGGAGAAGGTGACCTTCTCTTCGCGCCACAGCCTGACCAGCATGTCTGGCTCGTAGCGGCCAGGGTAAACCTGTTTCATGCCGAGCATGGTGGCGGCGTAGGGGATGCCCCAGGCATGAACGTGGAACATCGGTGTAATCGGCATGTACACATCATTACTGCCCAACAGGCGCACGCTGTCGATACTGCCGGTAACCGAAGCTTCGGCCAACGTGTGCAGCACCAGTTGCCGGTGGCTGAAGTACACGCCCTTGGGGTTACCGGTGGTGCCGGTGGTGTAGAAGGTGGTGGCCACCGAGTTTTCGTCGAAGTCCGGGAAGTCGTAGCGCGGGCTGGCGGCAGCCAGCAGTTGCTCGTACTCGCCGACCAGGTTGGGCAGCTCGGCGGTCTTGTCCGGGCCATCGGTCAGCAGCAGGGTCTTGTCGACGGTGGTCAACTGCCCGGCAATGCCTTGATAGAGGCCGACGAAGTCGCTATTGACCAGCACCACGCGGTCTTCGGCATGGTTCATGGTGTAGAGGATTTGCTCGGGCGACAGGCGCACGTTGATGGTATGCACCACTGCACCGATCATCGGGATGGCGAACATACACTCCAGGTAGCGGTGGCTGTCCCAGTCCATCACCGCCACGGTATCACCGGCCTTGACCCCGGCCTCGGTCAGCACGTTGGCCAAGCGGGCGATGCGCTCGTTGAGCTGTGGATAAGTGAGCCGGATCTGGTCGCGGTAGACGATTTCACGGGTCTTTTCATAGCGGCTGCCAGACATCAGCAGACGCTTGATCAGCAATGGGTAGGCGTAGGCGCCCTCGGCGGGCTTGATGATGCGAGTCTGCAACATGGGTATCCCTTTTCTGAAAAGCGGGCCGGACAAGTCTGGGGATTACTGTAGTTCGCCAATGTGACGGCTAAATCAGCCGAAGGAATGATTTGCCTGGCAAAGGTATGAGTGGCGGGCGTTGACGTGTGGTAACCGCGGGCTAGACACTGCGCCGTGACACCGACATTCCGCCCTGCCCTCCGGAGAGCCCCAATGCCCAGCCCGCGTCGCGCCGTGTTTCTCGATCACCAGTCCCTGGACCTTGGCGACCTCGACCTCTCGCCCCTGCAGCAGCAGTTCGACGAGTTCGAGCTGTTCGCCGCCACCCGCCCCGAGCAAGTGGCTGAACGCCTCCAGGGCGCCGTGGCCGTGGTCAGCAACAAGGTCATGCTCGACGCCGCAACGCTGGCCGCCAACCCGCAACTGAAGCTGATCCTGGTGGCCGCCACGGGCACCAACAATGTCGACCTGGCCGCCGCTCGCGCCCAGGGCATCACCGTGTGCAACTGCCAGGGCTATGGCACGCCCTCGGTCGCCCAGCACACGCTGGCCCTGTTACTGGCGCTGGCCACCCGGCTGTGCGACTACAACCAGGCGGTGGCCGAAGGCCAGTGGGCCAAGGCCAGCCAGTTCTGCCTGCTGGACTTCCCTATCGTCGAGCTGGAGGGCAAGACCCTTGGCCTGCTCGGCCACGGCGAGCTGGGCGGCGCGGTGGCACGGCTGGCCGAAGCCTTCGGCATGCGCGTAATCAGCGGGCAGATCCCCGGCCGGCCGGAACGCGCCGACCGCCTGCCGCTGGCCGAGCTGCTGCCGCAAGTCGACGCGCTGACCCTGCATTGCCCGCTGAACGAGCACACCCGGCACATGCTCGGTGCCCGCGAACTGGCCCTGCTCAAACCCGGTGCGCTGGTAGTCAACACCGCGCGTGGCGGCCTGATCGATGAACAGGCCCTGGCCGACGCTCTGCGCAGCGGCCACCTGGGCGGCGCCGCCACCGACGTATTGAGCGTAGAGCCACCGGTCAACGGCAACCCGTTGCTCGAACCCGGCATCCCACGCCTGATCATCACCCCACACAGCGCCTGGGGCGCAGTGGAGTCGCGCCAGCGCATCGTCGGCCAGCTCAGCGAGAACGCTCAGGGCTTCTTCGCCGGGCAGCCCCGCCGCGTGGTCAGCTGAGCCCAGCGCCTGCCTCTGCTACACTGCGCCACTTTTTCCAGGAGGCGTCGTCCATGGACCCGCGCAGTGAAGTGTTGCTCCGCCAGGCAGAGCTGTTCCAGGGGCCGCTGCTGCTCGCCGGCGCCCCCGCCGACGACTTGCTCGGCCAGTTGCCCCAGGCCCAGGCCTGGACCTGGCATGCCGGCGATCAGGCCATGCTCGACAGCCGCTTCGCCGGTCGCAGTCATTACGCCGTGGAGCCTCCAGCTGCGGCTTTCGACAGCGCCGTGCTGTTCCTGCCCAAATCCCGCGAGCTGGCAGCCTACCTGCTCAATGCCTTGGCCGCGCGCCTGGCTGGCCGTGAGCTGTACCTGGTTGGAGAAAAGCGCGGCGGTATCGAAGGCGCAGCCAAGCAGTTGCAGGCCTTCGGCAAGCCGCGCAAGCTCGACAGCGCCCGCCATTGCCAGCTCTGGCAGGTGACCGTCGAGCACGCCCCCGAGGCCAAGCCCTTGGAAACCCTGGCCGAGCGCTTCGAGTTGGCCCTGGAAGACGGCCCGCTGCAAGTGGTCAGCCTGCCCGGGGTGTTCAGCCACGGCCGCCTCGACCGGGGCACCGCGCTGCTGCTCAAGCACCTGGATGGCCTGCCCAGCGGGCACGTGCTGGACTTTGGCTGCGGTGCCGGGGTGCTGGGCGCAACGGTCAAACGCCGTTACCCGCAAAACCGGGTGACACTGTTGGACGTGGATGCCTTCGCCGTGGCCGCCAGCCGCCTGACGTTGGCCGCCAATGGGCTGGAGGGTGAGGTGATCAGCGGTGACGGCATCGACGCGGCGCCAACCGGGTTGAGCCTGATCCTGAGCAACCCACCGTTCCACACCGGGGTTCACACCAACTACCAGGCCTCGGAAAACTTGCTGAAAAAATCGGCCGATCATCTGCAAAAAGGCGGCGAAATGCGCCTGGTAGCCAATAGCTTCCTGCGCTACCAGCCGCTGATCGAAGGGGCGTTGGGCAACTGCCAAGTACGCGAAGAAGCCGATGGCTTCCGTATCTACCAGGCCACGCACGGATAAAAACAGCGCTTGCCGAAAGCGTTTTACCGAGGCAGAATCCGCACCGTCCTAGGGGAGTAGTCTCCCGCGAGCACCCAGCTCGCCCGGTACGCGTCAACATACTTGGTCCACAGACCATGGCGCGTGCGACCCCCATGCGAGCCTGCATGGAGAGATCCGCATAGACGGATACGGGGTTTGACAAGACCTATGACACGCACACCTTACCCGGGGCGGGGAGGCTGTACGTGTCATAGCCGTGTCGACCCGCCCCCGTAGGAATCCTGATGCTGGAATCTCTGTTGGTCCCCACCGCTATCGTTGCTCTCGCCGAAATCGGCGACAAGACGCAACTGCTCGCGCTCATTCTCGCTGCCCGCTTCCGCAAGCCATGGCCGATCATCGCCGGCATCATCGCCGCCACCCTGGCCAACCATGCCGCAGCCGGTGCCGTTGGCGCGTGGGTCGGCAGTTTCTTCAGTGATTCGGCACTGCACTGGATTCTGGCTGCGAGCTTTACCGCTACGGCGCTGTGGACCCTGGTGCCGGACAAGATGGACGACGACGAGAACCCGGCACGCCGCTTCGGGCCATTCCTGACCACGCTGATCGCATTCTTCCTGGCGGAAATCGGCGACAAGACCCAGGTCGCCACGGTGATGCTGGCTGCACAGTACCCGCACCTGATCATGGTCATCATCGGTACCACCCTCGGCATGCTGATTGCCAACGTGCCGGTGGTGCTGGCGGGTAACTTCGCGGCCGACAAGCTGCCATTGACGTTGATTCGCCGCCTGGCGGCCACGGCGTTCTTCGTGCTGGCGATCGTGGCCGTTTACTCGGCGATGAAGGCCAGTGGCTGGATTGGGTAACATGAAAAGGGGGGGCGCTTGGCGCCCCCACGATTCAAGCGATTACTGCTTGGCCGCAGCCTGATACAGCGGCATCACCTTCGGAATCGCCGCCTGCAATGAAGCAATGCGGCTATCGGACGCCGGGTGAGTGCTCATGAACTCGGGCGGCGCCCCTTCGGAGGCCTTGCTCATCTTGTTCCACAGCGTGATCGCGGCGTTCGGGTCGTAGCCGGCACGCGCCGACAGTTCCAGGCCAATCAGGTCGGCCTCGTTTTCGTTGGCCCGGCTGTTGGGCAGGGTCATGGCGTAGTTCACCACCGTGTCGGCCATCGCCATGCTGCTCTGGCCGAGGCCGAAGATGGCACCGGCACCCTGGCGGGCCATTTCCACACCGTACGCCTTGGACATGGCTTCACGGCTGTGTTCACGCAGGGCATGCGCGATCTCGTGGCCCACTACGGCGGCAATTTCCGCGTCGGTGAGTTTGAGCTGATCGATCAGGCCGGTGTAGACGATGATCTTGCCGCCAGGGCCGCAGTTGGCGTTCAGCTCATCACTCTTGATCACGTTGACTTGCCAGTCCCACTGCGCGGCATCCGGGCGGAACTTGGGCGTCTGGGCGATCAGGCGATTGGCGATTGCCTGCACACGCTTGGCATCGGCGCTGGACTTGTCGAGCACACCCTTGCTCGAGGCTTCACCCAGGGTCTGCTGGTACGACTGGGCGTACATCTGGTTGACCTCATCGGTCGAGAGCATGCTGAACATGTACTGCTGGCGCTCGACGCCGACAGCACCGCCGCTGGTGGTGTTCACCGCCTGGCAGCCGGCCAGCAGGATGCCAGCACTCAAAAGGCTGACGACAAAAGACTTACGCATGAAAACACTCCCTTTTTACATGCGCCGTATCCTAGGCCGAGTCGCCAGTAGCCGCTATAGCCGCAGGGAAGATTTTCGTCGCCTGCATTGGCCTCAGCCGCGAACAGCCCGGGGCAGGCAGTACCTCAGGCCGGGGTCAGACACTCCGGCGCATCCAGCTTGGGATCATTGACGAAAGTCGCCAAAGCCCGCTCGCGCAGTTGGCCCGGCGGGCTGGCCAGCAGTTCGTGCAAACGGGTAACCGGCGTATCCGGGTCGAGCCAGGCCGCCTGCCCGGCTTCGTCAAGGATCAGCGGCCGGCGCTGGTTCATGGCGGCCTGGGTCACCACCGCGCAGCTCAGCCATACCTGGTCCTGCACCGGGTAGGCCTCCCAGACAGCAGCAAAATACAGCGAGGCGCCCTCCCCCGGCGTCAGCCAATAGGGGCGCTTGCGCACGGTACCCCGCCACTCGTAAAAACCGTTGGCCGGCATCAGGCAACGGCGCTGGCGAAACGCCTCGCGGAACATGGGTTGCTCGGCCAACGTTTCGGCACGGGCATGGGCAGGGGTGCGGGACAGGTCGGTAAGCCAGGCCGGGGTCAGCCCCCAGCGCGCCTTGGCCAACTGCTGCTGGCCGTCGAGCTGGCGCTGGATCAGCACCGAAGCCCCGGGCGCAATATTCCATTGGGCCGGCTGGCCTGCGGGAAAGCCCGGCAGACTGGCAAGGGCCTGGGGCCAGCGAAACAGGGCGTAACGTCCACACATGGGCGAATTCAGAACCTAGCAGATCAAGGTACCGGGGAAACTCTCCGGTTCGTCGCCAACCAGTGGCTGGGCACCATTGTACGCATCGATCAGCTGCCGTGCGTACTCGGCCTGCTCATCCGCCACCGCTAGGCCGAGCAGGCCTTGCACAGGCAGTTCGCCCACAGCGCCCATCAAGTCACGGCCCATCAATTGCACGTCGATGCCCTCGCTGGCCAGCATGCCCAGAAGCATTTCGGCTTCAAGCAGGTTTTCCGGTTCGTAGATCCGCCGCATCAGTCGTTCTCGCCAAAAACATCCAGCATCCATTCCTCGCCATGAACCTGCAGCACGAAGCGGATAGGCTTGCAGCACACCTGACAATCCTCGATGTACTCCTGATCGCCGCCAGACAGGTCCACCGTGGTTTCGACTTCTTCGCCACAATAAGGGCAATCGTAGATCGCAATTTCAAGCATCGCGGCCTCCGGGGTGACTTATGCGTATAATTGCCGGTCTGTTTGAAGGGCCTGTGTGCGTCCGAGCCGTTTTTCGGAGCCCGCCCCTACCTTATTACCCTAGCCGTTTCCAACAAGAGAGCATGATGGGCGAATTCGATGCCATCCGACCGTACGACGATGCTGAGGTCCCTGCCGTTCTGGCACGCCTGCTCAGCGACCCGGCATTCCTCGATATCCTCACCCACTTTCGCTTCCCGCGCGCGGCCGGAGCTCTCGGCTGGTTGCTCAAGCCGCTGATCGCCCGACGCCTGCGCAAGGAATTCGCCGGTGTCACATGCGTTTCGACCTTGCAGGACAAAGTCGAGTACTACGTCGACCAGACCATCGATCGCGCCACCGACGGCGTCACTTATTCGGGCGTGGAACAGCTCAAGGCCGGTACCGCCTATCTGTTCCTGGCCAACCACCGCGACATCGTCATGGACCCGGCGTTCGTCAACTACGCGGTGTACCACGCAGGCTTGCCCACCCCACGCATCGCCATCGGTGACAACCTGCTGCAAAAGCCGTTCGTCAGCGACATGATGCGCCTGAACAAGAGCTTCATCGTGCACCGCTCGATCAGTGGGCGCCGGGAAAAGCTCGCTGCCTACCAGTTGCTCTCGGCCTACATCAATCACTCGATCCGCAATGACGCGACCTCGATCTGGATTGCCCAGGCTGAAGGCCGGGCCAAGGACGGTGATGATCGTACTGACTCGGCGATCCTCAAGATGTTCCACATGAGCCGCAAGGACGAGGCGTTCGGGGCAGTTATCCAGAGCCTGAACCTGACCCCGGTGTCGATCAGCTACGAATACGACCCATGCGACCAGGCCAAGGCCCGCGAGCTGTACATCCGCGCCACCACCGGCACCTACAAGAAGGCACCGGGCGAGGACGACAACAGCATTGCCAAGGGCATTACCGGCTACAAGGGGCGGGTGCACATCAACTTTGCCCCCCCGGTGACCGAGTACTACGAGGACACCAAGCAGCTGGCGGCGGAAATCGACCGGCAAATTCTGGGTGGCTACCGGTTGTTCCCGGTGCACTACCTGGCCTATGCGATGTGGGAAGGCAAGGACGAAGCCCTGCAAGTGCCGGGGGCGGAGAAGGTGTTCCCGGCGGACGAACTGGCCAAAGCCAAGGAAGAATGGCAGCGCCGGCTGGATGCCTGCCCTGAAGAGCAGCGTCCGTACCTGGTGCTGCAGTATGCGACCCCGGTGCGTAACCAGTACCAGGTCAAGCAGCAGGCACCGGTAGCCTGACAGATACCGGGGCTGCTGTGCGGCCCCGGAATTTCAGAGCCAGGTACTGAACCAGGACAGCAGCAACGCCATCGCCAGGCAAGCAAACCCAAGAATATAAAAGTACTTGGGCACCCGCAGGTCGAACGCATCCACCAGCCCTTCCTCCAGTGCCAGGCTCTCGCGGGTTTCGGCCTCGCGCCGCCGCGCGCTGTGCAGCAGCAACCCGCCCGGGCAGGTCAGCAGCAGCGCCAGTACGTTGATCAGCTTGGTAGGATGGGCGGCCAGGAACCCCCAGAGCACTTGCAAGGACATCACGCAACCTCGGTGAAAGCGACGGCAAAGGCCCGCATTCTACCCAACTCGCCCCGTGGCGCCCGGCCTTGGCGACAAACTGTCATTAAATTTCATCTGTCATCCGCTCGTCATCTGAGCAGGCCACCCTGTCGGCCTTTTCATGACACGGAGCTTGTTCATGCTGCACGCCGAAAACCAGGACCGCCTCTACCTCGTTGCCCAGAGCGATGAACAACAGGCGCTGATCGATGGTTTTGCCATCAATGTGCAGGACCGTCAGTGGCTGGTCTACTGTGCGCTGGGCGGGCATGCGCATGAGGATTTGCCGGAGGTGGATGCCAGCACCGGCTTCAGCCTGCTGGATTTCCACATAGCAGCAGCGTGAGCCTGTACCGACGAAGAGGCCGGTACAGGCAACAACACGCTTACTGGCCGAGCACCTGGCCGATGGTCGGGTCTTTGAACAAGCGGGTCAGTGCATCGCTCAGCACATCGCCAACCAGCTGGGTGTTGGTGTCCTGGTTCGGCGCCATGCCGAAACGCTGGTCCAGCGAAGCACCGTAACGGCCGTTGTAGCTGCGGCCGCCGTTTTTCACATCTGCACGGAACGTGGCGCCAATGGTGGCCTCGGTCACATAGAGGTTGTCTTTCGGCGACTGATACTTCAGCTCTGCCAGGGTCACGGTCAGCTGCGGTGCGTTGTAGGCGTTCGGCGTCGGGGTGAAGCCGAGCAGGCGCACAGCAGCCTCGGCCTGGGCCTGCAGCTTGGGCACGATGTCGTTACCGCTGACACTGATGGTGCTGGTCTCGGGGTACATGCCACCGCGGGTGCCCAGGGACTGCGATGGGCGGCCGTCAACCACCCGGACCACCACCGGCTGGCCGTGGCCGACCGGGGCCAACTGGGCCTTGAGCGTGGGTTGCGGGTTGAGTTGTTGCGGGCTGTGGGCACAACCGACCAGGCTAAGGCTGGCCACGGCAAGCAAACCGAACAACAGACGTTGCAACATGCGCGTTTCTCCAGAAAATGCGGCTAAGGGGCACAGTATACCTAGCCTGATATCGACCAGTCATCGGTCCGAACCGCTTGTCACAATCGTTTCATGGCCGCGCCCGTATCCTTGCACCAAGCCCTAACGCAAAGGACTCGTCGCCATGGCCTCGCTCTGGACCTTGCTCTTCCAACGCCCGCGCCACAACGTTTACGCCCGCCTCGATGGACAAGGCAAATGCCTGGCCTTCAAGCAATGCACCCAGGCACCCAGCGGCAGCGGCTGGGTGCAGATCGGCGAAATTCAGCTGGCCTGGCTGGGCCGCGAACTGCCCGCCAGCGCCCGGGTTTGCGCCCGCGCAAGCCGCCGCTGGCACCAGCGCATCCTCGCGGCCTGACAAACGCTGCAATAAAAACCACGAATGGCGACATTTCTGCCCGCGACATCGCTATAATCTCCCCCCGATTATAAGGACGTCTCCTGATCGGGCCCCGCATTCGCCGATTGACCCCGGCAACTTCACCGCTTAGCCCACAGAGAGCCTTCCACTCAGGTCTTGCATCGGCTGTCGTGCCTGCTTTTCCGGCCCTTCACACTGCATGAACCTGCGGGTTGCCATCGCGCAGTCCCCTTTTGAGGTTCACGTCTCCAAAAGAGCGTGAAAAAACGGTTTTCACAACTTCACAAGAGTGTGGCGAGCAAATGAACAGTCTGGCATGTGCAAAAGCGGCAGATGTTTCCCGAACAGCCCTGAACAGGCGGCAAATACGCTCATCGCGCATGAGTGTCTGAACCGTTCCATAACGCACGCACGACACCTTGACCATAAGTCGAATTGCCGCACCTGTGGCAAACGGCGTTCAATACCTGAACCCGAAGACTGATTGGCGGTGTCCGCGGAAGTTGAAAGAACTGCGAAAAGTCGGACATGGCGACCCTGGCGAACCCAGGTCCTATGCTGTCAATTAGGTAGCTGTAGATTGTGGAGACGCGTTAAATGGCGCAGAACGAATCGGTTGATGTGGTACTGGTAGGCGCGGGCATCATGAGTGCCACCCTGGCCGTACTGCTCAAGGAGCTTGACCCGAACCTGAAGCTTGAGGTCGTCGAGGCAATGGACTCCGGAGCCGCGGAAAGCTCCAACCCCTGGAACAACGCTGGTACCGGCCACGCCGGCCTGTGCGAGCTGAACTACACGCCGCAGGCCGCCGATGGCAGCATCGACATCAAGAAGGCCGTGCACATCAACACCCAGTTCGAGGTTTCGCGCCAGTTCTGGGCCTACCTGAGCAAGAAGGGCAACTTCGGCTCGGCGCGTGCGTTCATCAACCCTGTCCCGCACCTGAGCTACGTCGAGGGTGAGAAGGGTGTTTCCTTCCTCAAGAAGCGCTTCGAGCTGCTCAAGCAGCACCACGCCTTCGCCGACATGGAATACACCGAAGACAAGGCCGTGATGAACGACTGGATGCCGCTGATGATGCCTGGCCGCCCGGCCGACCAGCATATCGCCGCAACCCGCGTGGCCAAAGGTACCGATGTCAACTTCGGCGCCCTGACCAACAAGCTGCTCAAGCTGCTGGGAGACTCGCCGGACGCGCAGGTCAAGTACAGCAAGAAAGTCGTTGGCCTGCGCCGTAATGGCAGCGGCTGGACCGTGAGCATCAAGGACGTCAACAGCGGCGGCAGCCGCGAAGTGGATGCCCGCTTTGTGTTCCTCGGCGCCGGTGGCGCGGCCCTGCCGTTGCTGCAGTTGTCCGGCATCCCGGAAAGCAAGGGCTTCGGCGGCTTCCCGGTCAGCGGCCAGTGGCTGCGTTGCGACAACCCGGAAATCGTCAAGCAGCACCAGGCCAAGGTTTACAGCCAGGCCGCTGTCGGCGCCCCGCCGATGTCGGTACCGCACCTGGACACCCGCGTCGTGGACGGCAAGACTTCGCTGCTGTTCGGCCCATATGCCGGTTTCACTACCAAGTTCCTCAAGCACGGTTCACTGATGGACCTGCCGCTGTCGGTACGCATGGGCAACATTGGCCCAATGCTGGCCGTGGCCCGCGACAACATGGACCTGACCAAGTACCTGGTCAGCGAAGTGATGCAGTCGATGGAGCAGCGCCTGGAAGCCCTGCGTCGCTTCTATCCACAGGCCAAGGCTGAAGACTGGCGCCTGGAAGTGGCAGGTCAGCGCGTCCAGATCATCAAGAAAGACCCGAAGAAAGGCGGCGTGCTGCAGTTCGGTACCGAGCTGGTCTCGGCACAGGACGGCAGCCTGGCGGCACTGCTCGGCGCATCGCCGGGTGCTTCGGTAACCGTATCGATCATGCTGGAACTGATCGAGCGCTGCTTCCCCGAGCAGGCCAAGGGTGCCTGGGCTGCCAAGCTCAAGGAAATCTTCCCCGCACGCGAGAAGACCCTGGCGACCGATGCTGCCCTGTACCACAAGATCAGTGCCGAAAACGACGTGGCGCTGGACCTGGCAGAAAGCAGCCCGGCGGCCAAGCATTACGCCTGAACCGCCCGCTAACGAAAAAACGCCCCTCGGGGCGTTTTTTTGTGTCTGGCGATCTATCAACCTGTGTGGGCCTCTTCGCGGGCTTGCCCGCTCCCACAGGTTCGGCGCTGCCCTCATCCCTGTGGGAGCGGGCGAGCCCGCGAAAGGGCCAGCACAGGTTGAAGATCAGCCGCGGGCGTTATTGATGATCTCGATGTACTCCGGCGCATTGCGCTGGTCGGCAATCTGCTCGACGAAGGTCTTGCCGTGCTCGTCCTTGCCATCCAGGTCCAGGCCAGCCTCGACGAAGAAGCCGACAAAGCGCTCGAAGTCATCGACGCGCAGGCCACGGTAAGCCTTGACCAGCTTGTGCAGCGACGGCGAGGTCACGCCATCGGCCGGCTCGAACTGAAGGAACGACTTGATGTAGTCGTCGCTGATTTCGTCACCGATTACCTGTTTCTTGTCTTTACGCATTGCCGACTCCAACTGGACCATCACGGAATTTCGAAGGCCGGCAGTTTACCCCTCGCAGGCTACGCGCCTCAACGCGTACGTACGGTGCCGGTGTGCAAGTCGGCCCATATATGGCCGTTGCCATACGTAAGAAACTGCACGTACAGCGTTTCGTTGCGCAACAGGTCCATGATCACCCGGTAGTCGCTCACCGGGTAATTCAGGCTCAAGGTGCGGGTTTTTTCGTCATACACCGGCTTCTTCAGGCTCTTGGCGGCTTCACCGTCGAAGGTCAGCAGCACCTGAGCGATGGTGGCGCCCTTGCTCAACGGCTTGCCCTTCAGGCGCACCTGCAGCGACGAAGTGATCGGGATCGGTTGCTGGTCGGACTGGCGCTGGGCCCCGACTACCACCGAGTAATCGGTCACTTGCAGCAGTTGCTGGCTGGTCGGCGCTTCCTGGCGCAGGGACAGGTCGTCAGGTGGCAGGAACTGGCTGTGCAGGGGTGCGGCGGCGAGTGGCAGGCTGAAGGCCAACAGGAGGGGAAGAATCGCACGCATGTGAGGCTCCTTGTATGAAGGAGCACTCTAGCACGCTGTGTCTGGGCTGTACCGGCGCCATCAATCGAACTGCGCGCGCAACCAGGCCTGGTACTCGGCTACACCCGCCTCACCCTCGCGCGGCGCCCAGTGCGCATGCTCGCCCTCGCCTACCGGCCGGTACGGCCCAGCCTTGCACTCGAACAGGATGCTGTCGGGCTCCAGCACCACCAAGCCATGGTAGGTACCCGGCGCCAGGTCGACCCCCAGGCAGTCGCCCCCAGCCTGCAGCACCCGCTTGGCAGTGACCCCGCCCTGCTCATCGAAAATCAGCAGGCCAAAGCGCCCCTTGAGCACCAGCAAGGTCTCTGCCTTGTCGGCGCTCAGGTGGCGGTGCGGCGGGATGTAGGTCGTCGGCTGCAGCCCGACCGCCATGCGATGGCACGGCTCTTCCATTTCGTGGAAGGTGTGATGCTGCCGCCCGCGCGGGTTGGCAGCAGCCTTTTCGGCCAGCCCGGCGAACAGCGATTGGTCGATGAACGCAGGCTGGCGCATGATCACAGCCCCTTCACGGCGAAGATGCCGTTGGCGTTGCGCCAGTAGCCTTTGTAGTCCATGCCGTAACCGAAGATGTAGCGGTCGACGCAGGGCAGGCCCACGTAGTTGGCCTTGAGGTCCGGGCTGGCCTTGCGGTCGTGGTCCTTGTCGATCAGCACCGCAGTGTGCACCGAGCGCGCGCCGGCGTGCTTGCAGAACTCGATGATGGCGCTGAGGGTGTGGCCTTCGTCGAGGATGTCGTCGACGATCAGCACGTCACGTTCGATGAACGACACTTCCGGCTTGGCCTTCCAGAACAACTCGCCGCCGCTGGTCTGGTTGCGGTAGCGGGTGGCGTGCAGGTACGAGGCTTCCAGCGGGAACTGCAGGTGGGTCAGCAGTTTGCCGGAGAAGATCAGGCCACCGTTCATTACGCAGAACACCACCGGGTTCTTGTCGTGCAGGTCTTTGCAGATCTGCTCGCCGACCTTGGCGATGGCCGCTTCGACTTCGGCTTCGGTGTACAGGCAGTCAGCTTCACGCATGACTTGACGGATATGCTCGAGATCGGCGGACATGGCGCTCTCCGGGGTGCAATTTGGAAAAGCGGGCAAAGGTACGCATCCGCTCGTCACAGATCAAGCATTTATGGACTAACGTCCAGAATGACCAGACGACAGCACAGGCTGAATAGATTAATCTAGCGCGGTTTTTTTGCCCGCCTTTCGGAGCCCCCCTATGCCCACTCGTGAGATCCGCCATCCGCTGATCCGCCACAAGCTCGGCCTGATGCGCCGTGCCGATATCAGCACCAAGAATTTTCGCGAACTCGCCCAGGAAGTCGGCGCCCTTCTGACCTATGAGGCCACCCAGGACCTGCCACTCGAAACCTACGAGATCGACGGCTGGTGTGGCAAGGTCTCGGTGGAAAAAATCGCCGGCAAGAAGATCACTGTAGTACCGATCCTGCGCGCCGGCATCGGCATGCTCGATGGCGTGCTCAGCCTGATCCCGGGTGCCAAGGTCAGCGCCGTTGGCGTTGCCCGCAACGAAGAAACCCTGGAAGCCCACACCTACCTGGAAAAGCTCGCGCCAGACATCAACCAGCGCCTGGCCCTGATCATCGACCCGATGCTGGCCACTGGCGGTTCGATGGTCGCCACCATCGACCTGCTGAAAAAGGCTGGCTGCAAAGAGATTCGCGCCATGGTGCTGGTCGCCGCGCCAGAAGGCATCGAGGTGGTGGAAAAAGCCCACCCGGACGTGAAAATCTACACCGCCTCGATCGACCAGCGCCTGAACGAGCACGGCTACATCGTGCCAGGCCTGGGCGATGCCGGTGACAAGATCTTCGGCACCAAGCAAAAGGACGCCTGACCATGCAGGACGGCTTCAACGACCCGCTCTGGCGCCAGGTCGTTTCGGGCGCGCAGATGCTTTTCGTGGCATTCGGCGCGCTGGTGCTGATGCCCCTGATCACCGGCCTGGACCCGAACGTCGCGCTGTTCACTGCCGGCATCGGCACCTTGCTGTTCCAGCTGGTCACCGGCCGTCAGGTACCGGTGTTCCTGGCTTCGAGCTTTGCCTTCATCACCCCTATCATCCTCGCCAAGGGCCAGTTCGGCCTGGCCGAGACCATGGGCGGCGTGATGGCTGCAGGCTTCGTGTACACCTTCATGGGCCTGATGGTAAAAATCAAAGGCACCGGTTTCATCGACCGCATGCTGCCGCCCGTGGTGATCGGCCCGGTAATCATCTCCATCGGCCTGGCCATGGCGCCTATCGCCGCCAACATGGCAATGGGCAAAGGTGGGGATGGTGCAGCGCTGATGCCGTACAAGACGGCCATGCTGATCTCGATGCCAGCGCTGCTGACAACCTTGATCGTTGCCGTATTCGGCAAGGGCATTTTCCGCCTGGTACCCATCATCTCCGGCGTGCTGGTGGGCTTTGCCCTGTCGTTCGCCTTTGGCGTGGTCGACACCGCCAGGATCGCTGCCGCACCGTGGCTGGAAATCCCCAATTTCACCGCCCCTGCGTTCAACTGGCAGGCCATTCTGTTCATCGTTCCGGTTGCGCTGGCGCCGGCGATCGAGCATATCGGCGGGGTGATCGCGGTGGGCAGCGTGACCGGTCGTGACTACCTGAAGAAGCCTGGCCTGCACCGGACGTTGCTGGGGGACGGCCTGGCGACTACTGCAGCCGGCCTGTTCGGCGGCCCGCCCAACACTACCTATGCCGAAGTGACCGGCGCGGTGATGCTGACCAAGAACTACAACCCGAAGATCATGACCTGGGCGGCGGTCTTCGCCATTACCCTGGCGTTCATCGGTAAGTTCGGCGCGCTGCTGCAGAGCATCCCGGTGCCGGTGATGGGCGGCATTCTGTGCCTGCTGTTCGGCTCGATCGCAGCGGTGGGCATGAACACCATGATCCGCCACAAGATCGACCTGGCCGAAGCACGCAACCTGGTGATCGTCTCGGTGACATTGGTGTTCGGTATCGGCGGCGTGCTGATCGGCAGCGGTGACGGCCCGGATGACTGGGGCCTGAAGGGCATCGCCCTGTGCGCCATTGTGGCTATTGCGCTGAACCTGATTCTGCCGGGCAATGATGGCTGGAAGCACAAGAAGCTGGATGTGTAAACGGTCGGCAGGGGCCGCAAGGCGGCCCCTTCGATTCAGGCCTTGTCACACATATCAGCCAACACCCTCACCCACTCCGGGTGATCATTCAGGCACGGCACCAGCACCAGCTCCCGGCCACCCGCCTCGACAAACTGCTCGCTGCCACGCATGCCTATCTCTTCCAGCGTTTCGATGCAATCCGCCACAAACGCCGGGCACATCACCAGCAGCTTCTTCACACCTGCCTTGGCCAGCTCATCCAACCGCGTCTCGGTGTAGGGTTCGATCCACTTGTCCCGGCCCAGCCGCGACTGGAACGATACCGACCACTTGCCATCAGGTATGCCCATTCTCTGCGCAAAGGCTTTGGCCGTAGCCAGGCATTGCCCGCGATAGCAAACCGAACGTACTTCGGCGGTCGCTTCGTAGCAGCAATCGGCAGCACGCAGGTCGTGCTTGACCCCTTTCGGAAACAGCTTTTTCAGGTGCCGTTCCGGCAAACCATGGAAGCTCAACAGCAGGTGGTCGTAACCCGTCTCAAGGTACGGCCGGGCACTGGCAGCCAGTGCCTCGATGTACGCCGGGTGCTCGTAGAACGGCTGCAGCACACGCATCTGCAACGGCAACTGGCGCTCGCTGACTGTCTGTTTTGCCAGCTCGACCACCGTGGTCACCGTGCTGTCGGCGAACTGTGGATACAGCGGCGCCAAAGTCACCTTGCGCACACCTTGGGCGGCCAGCCGCTCCAACACATCAGGCAACGCTGGCTGGCCGTAGCGCATGGCAATTTCCACTGGGCCATGCGGCCAGTGCTCGACCATCGCGGCCTGCAGCCGACGGGTCAGCACCACCAGAGGCGAGCCCTCCTCCCACCAGATCGAAGCGTAGGCATGAGCCGATTGCTCTGGGCGCTTGATCAGGATCAGCGACACCAGCAAGCGCCGCAACGGCCACGGCAGGTCGACCACGTACGGGTCCATGAGGAACTGGTTGAGGTAGCGGCGTACATCGGCCACCGAGGTGGAGGCCGGGGAACCCAGGTTGACCAGCAGCAGGGCATGATCGGTCATGCAGCGTCCTATGTCAGAGGCGGCTGGACAAATTGTCCAGGGCCGATTGCAGATCGTTGAAACGGAAGGTGAAGCCTGCCGCGAGCAAGCGCACCGGGCGCGCTCGCTGGCCACCGAGCAGCAGCATCGACAGCTCGCCCAAGCCTGCCTTCAGCAGAAATGCGGGCACCGGCAGCAGTGCCGGCCGGTGCAAAGTACGCCCCAGGCGCTTGGCGAACTCGCGGTTGCGCACTGGCTCGGGCGCGCAGGCATTATAAGGACCGCTGGCATCCTTGTGCTGCAACAGAAAATCTATCAGGGCGACCTGGTCGTCTATATGGACCCAGGGCATCCATTGCCGCCCGTCGCCCAGAGGCCCGCCCAGTCCCAGTTTGAACGGCACGCGCAGGCGCGACAAAAAGCCGCCGTCGCTGGCCAGCACCAACCCGGTACGCACCAGCACCACGCGAATACCCTGGGCCTGGGAACGCTGGGCGGTCTCTTCCCAGGCAATGCATAACTGGCTGGCGAAATCTTCCCGCACGGGGGTTGAGGCCTCGGTCAGCTCGCGCTCACCGCCATCACCGTACCAGCCCACCGCAGACCCCGAAATCAACACTTCCGGGCGCTGCTCCCGGGTGCCGAGCCAAGCCAGCAGCTGCTCGGTGAGCGTAATGCGGCTGGCCCACAGCAGGTTGCGCCGGGCAGCCGTCCAAGGCCGGTCGGCAATCGGCGCCCCCGCGAGGTTGACCACCGCGTCGAGCTGATCATCCGGCTCCAGCTGCTCCAACCGGGCGATACCCCGTACGCCAGTGCCGCAAATTTTCGGCACATCCTGAGGGCGCCGGCTCCACACTGTCAGCCGATGGCCCTGGCCAAGCCAGTAGTGGCAAAGGTGCTTGCCAATCAACCCAGTGCCGCCCGTCAGCAATATATGCATGGCTGTGTCCTCGCAGAATGCGGCGGTGGTCTATTTTTAACATCAAGGCACTTTTTTGACCCGACGCTCTCGGATAAACATAGGCCAACCTGACCGCTTAAGCGGAATAACCTTATACAAATTTTGCACATTGTACAGGTTTGCCTGAAAGCGTACTCTGCTCACAGCAAGGTTCGAAGAGGCCATCATGACAGTACCTATTGCCATCATCGGGGCCGGTATCGCCGGCCTGTCAGCCGCCCAAGCCCTGCAGAAGGCCGGGCAATCCGTGCACTTGTTCGACAAAGGCCACGGCAGTGGGGGGCGCATGGCCAGCAAGCGCAGCGAGGCCGGCGCACTCGACCTCGGTGCCCAATATTTCACTGCGCGTGACCGGCGCTTTGTCGACCAGGTGCAGCAATGGGTTGCCGCCGGCTGGGCCGAACAGTGGAAACCGCAGCTGTACAACTACCGGGATGGCACGCTCAGCCCTTCCCCGGACGAGCAGACGCGCTGGGTCGGCGTGCCACGAATGAGTGCCATCACCCGCGGCCTGCTCAAGGACGTCACGGTCAATTTCGGCTGCCGCATTGCCGAAGTGTTCCGCGGCAAACAGTACTGGCACCTGCAGGACACCGAAGGCTGCAGCCATGGCCCCTACAGCCGCGTCGTGATCGCAGTCCCTGCCCCCCAGGCCACACCACTGCTGGCCGCCACCCCGAAACTGGCGGCGGTGGCTGCGGGCGTGCAGATGGAGCCCACCTGGGCCGTTGCACTGGCCTTCCAGGCAGCCCTGGACACGCCGATGCAAGGCTGCTTCGTCCAGGACAACCCACTCGACTGGCTGGCCCGCAACCGCAGCAAGCCAGGCCGGGACGAACAGCTCGACACCTGGGTACTGCACGCCACTGCCGACTGGAGCCGGCAGCACATCGACCTGTCCAAGGAAGAAGTCATCGAACAGCTGTGGGGCGAATTCGCCGAGCTGGTCGGCTGCGTGGTACCCGAGCCAACCTTTGCCCTGGCCCACCGCTGGCTATACGCCCGCCCCAGCAGCAACCATGAATGGGGCGCACTGGCCGATGCCGACCAGGGCTTGTACGCCTGCGGCGACTGGTGCCTGTCCGGGCGGGTCGAAGGTGCCTGGCTCAGTGGCCAGGAAGCGGCACGACGACTGCTCGAACACCTGGAGTGATTTAGCACTATACAAAAATAGTGGTTTGCATAACTTCTGTGCTGTGCTGGAATAAACCTGTACAAGATTTTACTTACGTACAGGTTTATGGAGGCAGCCATGCACGACCCTTCCGCCCACAGCAAGCCGCGTATCGCCATCAGCGCCTGCCTGACCGGGCACAGCGTGCGCTATAACGGTGGCCACAAGTCCTCTGACCTGTGTCGCACACAACTCGAACAACACTTCGACTGGTTGCCGGTATGCCCGGAAGTGGCTATTGGCTTGGGCGTGCCACGCGATCCGATTCGCCTTATCGGCAACCCCGAACAACCGGAAGTGGTGGGTACTCGCAACCCGGGCATGGACGTGACTGGCCCGCTACGCAGCTATGGCGAGCAGATGGCCAGCCAGCTCGACGACATCTGCGGCTATATCTTCATGCAGAAATCGCCCTCTTGTGGCCTGGAGCGCGTCAAGGTGTACCAGGACAATGGCTACCCAGCCATGAATGGCGGCCGCGGTGTGTATGCCCAGGCTTTCTGCGAAATGCGCCCCGACCTGCCGGTCGAGGAAGAAGGCCGCCTGCACGACCCGGTGCTGCGCGAGAACTTCATCAGCCGCGTCTACGCCTACGCTGACTGGCAGCGCGTATTGGCCGAAGGCCTCAGCCGGGGCGCGTTGGTGCGCTTTCACTCACGCTACAAGTACTTGCTGATGGCCAACAATCCGCAAGCCTATCGCACCGTTGGCCGCCTGCTTGGCAGCATGGACAAGGATGTCGACCCCCAAGCCATTGGCCAGCTCTACTTCAGCCAGCTGATGCAGGCCCTGCGCCGCTGCGCCAGCCGGGGCACCCACTGCAACGTGCTGCAGCACCTGTGCGGTTACTTCAAGAATGCCCTGACCCAACAGGACAAGGACGAGTTGCAGACAGTCATTGGCCAGTACCATAAAGGCGTGGTGCCGCTGGTGGTGCCGTTGACCCTGCTCAAGCACCATTTGCGCAAGCACCCTGACCCGTACCTGCAACAGCAGGCCTACCTGCAGCCGCACCCCGAAAGCCTGGGCTTGCGCAATGCGGTCTGACGCGTTACTGCCCATTGGCGAACTGGCGCGCCGCACCGGCGTCAACCCGGTCACCCTGCGCGCCTGGGAGCGTCGTTATGGCCTGCTCAAGCCTCAGCGCACTGCGAAGGGGCATCGCCTGTATCCGCTGGAGCAGGTTGAGCGGGTCGAGGCGATCCTGGCCTGGCTGCAACGTGGTGCCTCCGTCGGCCAGGTCCGTGACTTGCTCGACAAATCGGCCAGCACAGCGCCCAAGGGTGACTGGCAAGCCAGGCAGTTCCAGCTGATCGAAGCCATCGCCAGCCTGTCACAGCGTGCCCTAGACCAGCAGCTTAACCAGGCCATGGCCCTGTACCCCGCCGTGACCCTGTGCGAGCAACTGCTACTCCCGCTGCTCGACCTGCTCGACCTGCGCTGGCGCAATTATTTCAATGCGCGGCTGGAGCAGGTGTTCTTTCACGGTTGGCTGCGCAGCAAGCTCGGTGCTCGCGTGTACCACGACAACCAGCTGCTGCAAGGCCCCGCTGTACTGCTTGCGGAGGACTGCGAACGTACCTTCAACCCCGGCTTGTGGTTATGCGCGTGGTTGTTCACCAGCAATGGCTTCCCGGTCGAGGTGCTGGAACAGCCGGTATCCGCCCCACAACTGCAAACCGCGCTCAGCGCCTTCCAGCCACGCGCCGTGCTGCTGCATCTGGGGCCGCGCATCGACGACAAAGCGTTGCTGCGTTCTCTGCAGGGCATGCCAGGCCCGAAGCTGCTGGGCGGCAGCATGGTCGCCTTGCATGAAGCCCAACTGAGGGAGTCCGAGCTGCCCGACCTTTTCCTGTTCGATACCCCGCAGGCGGCATTGCGCTTGCTTCAAGCGCATGACCGCCAGCCTGTAGAGATGAATGCCCCATGCACCTGACCTGGCTGCGCAGCGATCTGCGCATCGATGACAACACCGCTCTTAGCGCCGCTGCCGAACGCGGCCCAACCATCGCGTTGTGGCTGGTCAGCCCCGGGCAATGGCAAGCGCACGACGACGCCGACTGCAAAGTCGACTTCTGGCTGCGTAATCTGCGCGACCTGCGCCAGTCGCTGGAAAAGCTCAACATTCCGCTACTGATCCGTAAAGTCAGTACCTGGGACCAGGCGCCGCAGGCCGTCCTTGATGTCTGCCGCCAGCATCAGGTGCAAAGCGTGCACTGGAACGAGGAATATGGCATCAACGAGCAGCGCCGGGACGATGCTACCCGCGCAATGCTCGAAAAAGCGGCTATCCAGGCACACAGCCATCTCGATCAGCTGCTGTTCCGCCCCGGCACCATCCTGACCCGCAATGGCGATTACTTCCAGGTGTTCAGCCAGTTCAAGAAAAACTGCCTGGAACACTTGCACCGCAGCTTGCCTGCGCTGGCCCATCGGGTGAAGCGCCAGGCACCGCTGAACATCGAGAGCGACCCGATTCCCCAACACATCGACGGGTTCGAGAAAACCGCGCATGCATTGCGTGAGCACTGGCCCGCAGGTGAAGCAGAGGCACAGACCAGGCTGTCGCGCTTTCTTGACGAGGCCATCGACGACTACCACCAGTTGCGCGACCTGCCGGCCAAGCCCGGTACCAGCCAGCTCTCTACTTACCTGGCCGCGGGTGTCATTTCACCGCGCCAATGCCTGCATGGCGCCCTGGCCAGCAACCGGGGCGAATTCGACAGCGGCAGCATCGGCGTGCAGACCTGGATCAACGAGCTGCTCTGGCGTGAGTTCTACAAGCATATCCTGCACGGTTATCCACAGGTGTCACGCCACCGCGCGTTCCGCGCCCATACCGAGGCCCTGCCATGGCGCGATGCACCCGACGACCTCGAAGCCTGGAAACAAGGCCGCACCGGCATCCCGATCATCGACGCCGCGATGCGCCAACTGCTGCACACAGGCTGGATGCACAACCGCCTGCGCATGGTCGTGGCCATGTTCCTCAGCAAGAACCTGCTGATCGACTGGCGCAAGGGCGAACGCCACTTCATGCGCCACCTGATAGACGGTGACCTGGCCGCCAACAACGGCGGCTGGCAGTGGAGCGCGTCCACCGGCACCGATGCGGTGCCCTATTTCCGTATTTTCAACCCGGTTTCGCAATCGCAGCGCTTCGACCCTCAGGGGCAGTTCATTCGCCACTGGGTACCCGAACTGCAAACGCTCGATGAAAAAGCCATCCATCAACCCATTAAATCGACGGACCTTTTCGGTAATACTTCATACCTAAGTCCAATCGTAGATCTCAGCAGCAGTCGCCAGCGGGCCCTGGATGCGTTCAAAGGGCTGCCACGCCGGCAGAATTAGGGGATAACGTCTTGATTAACTCGCGCAGTTTCTGGGTTACAGGCGCAAGCAACGGACTTGGCTTGGCTTTGGTGGAGCGGATGCTCGATGAAGGGCATCGCGTTGCCGCAAGTGGCAAGGACAGCGCTGTGCTGGAAGCGTTGCGGGCACGTTACGGCAGCCAATTGTTGCAGGTGCCGTGGGGGTTGCATGATGAGCAACAAGTCACCGATGCGTGCCAACAAATTTGCCATGCCTGGTGCTCGCTGGACGGGCTGATCATCAACACCGGCACCAGCGATTACTTGCCAGACAATGTGGGTGACAGCGAGTTGATTGAAACGATCGTCACTACCAACCAGCTCGCCGCAGAGCATTGCCTGAGCAAAGCGCTGCCGTTGTTGGCAAAGGGGCAGTCGCCGCAAGTGATGGCGCTTTTCAACCGTTATTCGGCGCTGCAGCTGTTTGCGCCGACACAGGTGACCGCAGGCTGGAACACCTTGCCGCAATGGATGCGTGAGCAGCGCAAGGCCCTTGAGCAGCAAGGGATAGCCCTGACTATCGTTGGGCCACAATCGCTGAAGGTAACGGTGACGTCCGCACAGGCGATACCAGAGGAGTGGACACCCGGCAGTGCTGCAGAAGAGTTATTGCGGCGGTGGCCTCAGGCAGAACCGGAACTGGTCCTGGAGACTCTGGAACTCAGCAGCCTGTGGCCGCTGACGCGCTAGTACCTGAAATCAGCATTACCGCCTTCGCGGGCCTTGCCCGCGAAGGGGTGAATGCAAATGGACTCAGAGCGCCATTCGGTAATGCAGGCTGTAGCTTTCTACACCATCATTGGGCTCTTTGATGCCGGCGTTCGAATAGTGAATTGCCCGCACCCCAATCTCATGCCCGCCGGCAAAGCGCAAACCAAAGCCGATGCGGTCTTCGAACTGGAATGCCGAACCCAGCTCGTTGCTTTCCAGCTCGGTGCTGGAGAACGCCGCCACCCCAATCCCCGCCTCGATATAAGGCTTCACCGACTCACCGGCAAATTCATAGACGAACACTGGCGCGAAAGACAGGCTGTGATTGCTCGCGGTCTCGTCGCCATCCCAGTAGGTGTAGGCCCCATCCCAATAGCCGGTCAGCCGACCAACGCTGGTCTGCCACCAGCTAGCGTCCCAGTTCGATTGCAGCCCTAACCGGTAGACCATGGTCGAGTCGCCGGTTTGCCCCACCGAAAACGAAACATCGGCAGCTTGTGCCGACACCGCTTGCCCCCAAATAAAGGCAGCAGCCGCTGCCAAGCCCAGCAGTTTCCTCATAAGAAACATCCTTCCTGATGCTGTTGTTAGTGTCCGCCTCATCTCAGGCAAGCGGTAGAAAGCAGAAGTGGAACGATAGTTCAGCCTTTTTTCACGTTTTTTTCACAACGCAAAGCTTTGCACATCGTCGGACTTATGCCACAGCACAGGTAGGATTCTTCTTAAGGTTTCTGGGTCAGCGCTTGTCCAGAAACGTGCAGCGCCGGCCGGGCCTTCGGCCAACAGGTCATTGGCACCCAGCAGCCGTCGCAACTGACGCGCCACGGCCGCGCCGGTGTCGATCACGGCTACGTGCTCCGGCACCATGCCGGCCAGCAATGGGCGAAGGAAAGGGTAATGGGTGCAGCCGAGGATCAGCGTATCGCAGCCTGCTGCCAGCAGCGGCTGCACATAACCTTGCAGCAGCTGGCGCAACGCCGGGCTTGCAAGGTCACCGGTTTCGATCAACTCGACCAGGCCGGGGCAAGGCTGGGTAATAACCTGCACGTCGTTGGCGAAGCGATCGAGCAAGGCCGCGAACTTGGCACTCTGCAAGGTACCGGTGGTAGCCAGCACACCCACCACACCCGAGCGCGTGGCGGCCGCTGCCGGCTTCACGGCCGGCTCCATGCCCACCAAAGGCCAGCCCGGATACAACTCTCGCAGGTCGGCCACTGCCGCCACCGTGGCGGTGTTGCAGGCCAACACCATGGCCTTTGCGCCCTGCTCATGGAAGAACCCGGCAATGTGCCGGCAGCGCTCGCGGATGTAGTCCGGCGACTTCTCACCGTAGGGTATATGCCCGCAATCGGCCACATACAGCAACGTCTCGTTGGGCAGCAGGCGCTGGATCTCGGCGAGCACCGACAACCCGCCGACCCCCGAGTCCATCACGCCGACCGGCGCCGAGCGCTCAGCCATCGCGTTTGCCACAGACAGCACAAGCCGGGTCGCGCTTGACGCGCAGCTCGCGGATACGGGTGCCAAGGGCATCGATCAACAACAAACGGCCGACCAACGGCTCGCCAAAGCCCGCCAGCAACTTCATTGCTTCGAGCGCCTGCAAGCTGCCTACCAGGCCCACCAGAGGGCCGATCACCCCAGCTTCGCTGCACGTCAGCTCAGCTTCGCTGCCATGCCCGTACAGGCAGTGGTAGCAAGGGCTATAGTCGCGCCGCGGGTCGAATACCGACAGTTGCCCTTCCAGGCGGATTGCCGCACCGCTGACCAGCGGCTTGGCGGCAGCGACACACGCGGCGTTGACCGCCTCGCGGGTGGCGAAGTTATCGGAGCAATCCAGCACCAGGTCGACCGCTGCCACCGTGGCGGCCAACGAGTCTTCGTCCAAAGCCTGGCGGTGGGCAACCAGGCTGATTTCCGGGTTGATCGCCTGCAGACGTTGCAGCGCCGAGTCGACCTTGCTCATGCCGACGCTGGCACTGTCGTGGATCACTTGGCGTTGCAGGTTGGTGAGGTCGACGGTGTCGAAGTCGGCCAGGTGCAGTTCCCCTACACCGGCAGCAGCCAGGTACAAGGCAACCGGCGAGCCCAGGCCCCCCAGCCCGACGATCAGCGCCTTGCTTTGCTTGAGCCGCAACTGGCCGTCGATGTCGATCTGCGCCAGCAGTACCTGGCGGCTGTAACGCAGCAGTTCCTCATCACTCAGCATGGCAGGCGCCCCAAGGTAATGCGTTCATGGCCGCCCAGGTCGGTACGACTGGCGACCTCGACAAAGCCTTGCTCAGCCAGCAAAGCGCGTACGGCAGCTGCCTGATCGTAGCCGTGCTCCAGCAGCAACCAGCCCCCCGGCAACAGATGCGCCGGGGCCTGGGCGGCGATCACACGCAGGTCGTCCAGGCCATCGGCACCGGCCACCAGGGCGCTGCTGGGCTCGAAGCGTACATCGCCAGCCACCAGATGCGGGTCTGCTGCGGCAATGTAGGGCGGGTTACTGACGATCAAGTCGAAACGCTCACCGACCAGGCTGTCGAACCAATGGCTGACGCGTACCTGGGCGTTGTTCAGGCCCAGACGCTGACGATTGCGCTCGGCCAGGGCTGCGGCTTCCTCCACCCGGTCGACCGCAGTCACCTGCCAAGCCGGCCGTTCGCTGGCCAGCGCCAGAGCGATAGCACCCGTGCCGGTACCCAGGTCAAGAACCGTGGCTGGCGAGGCGGCTTGCAGTTCCAGGGCAGTCTCGACAAGCAACTCGGTATCCGGCCGCGGGATCAGGGTATGCGGCGCGACTTCCAGGTCGATCTTCCAGAAGCCCTGCTGGCCCAGGATATAAGCCACTGGCTCACCACCCCGACGGCGCTGCAGGTAGCCGGCGTAGGTCTCGGCATCTTCGCTGCTGACAATCCGCTCGGGCCAGGTGTGCAGATAGCTGCGCGACTTGCCGATGGCCGCGGCCAGCAGCAGTTCGGCGTCCAGGCGCTCGGTAGGCGATTCGGGCAGCTGCGCGTTGCGCAGCAGGCTGGCGATGATGGTCATCAGTCCCCCAGGGCGGCCAGTTGATCAGCCTGGTATTCGGCCAGCAACGGTTCGATCACCGCCTCCACGCCACCGCTGAGGATGTCGTCCAGCGAGTACAAGGTCAGGTTGATACGGTGATCGGTCACCCGCCCCTGAGGATAATTATAGGTACGGATGCGTTCGGAGCGGTCACCGGAACCCACCAGCAGCTTGCGCTCGCTGGCAATGGCGTTCTGTGCGGCGCTGGTCTGCATGTCGTTCAGCTTGGCCGACAACCACGACATGGCACGGGCACGGTTCTTGTGCTGAGAACGTTCTTCCTGGCACTCCACCACAATGCCGGTGGGCAAGTGGGTGATGCGGATTGCCGAGTCGGTCTTGTTGACGTGCTGGCCGCCGGCACCGGATGCGCGATAGGTGTCGACGCGCAGGTCGGCCGGGTTGATCTCGATAGCTGCCTGTTCGTCCGGCTCGGGCAGTACTGCCACGGTGCAGGCAGATGTATGGACACGGCCTTGGGATTCGGTTTCCGGCACGCGCTGCACGCGATGGGCGCCGGACTCGAACTTGAGCTTGCCATACACGTTCTCGCCCTCGACGCGGGCGATGATTTCCTTGTAGCCGCCGTGCTCGCCTTCGTTCTCGGACAGGATTTCCAGGCGCCAGCCACGTTTTTCGGCATAACGCGAATACATGCGGAACAGGTCGCCGGAGAAGATCGCCGCCTCGTCGCCACCGGTACCGGCACGGATTTCGAGGAACACGTTACGGCCGTCGTTGGGGTCCTTGGGCAGCAGCATGCGCTGCAGCTGCGCCTCCAGCGTCAGCAGTTGGTCCTTGGCTTCACGCACTTCTTCCACGGCCATTTCGCGCAGGTCCGGGTCACTGTCCTTGAGCAGCGCCTGGGCGCCTTCGAGGTCGTCCTGGACTTTGCGCCACGCTTTATAAGCAGCGTAGACCGGCTCGACCTCGGCGTATTCGCGGGAATACGCGCGAAAGCGCGTCTGGTCGGAAATGACCTCGGCATCACCGAGCAGTGCGGTGAGTTCTTCGAAGCGGTCCTGGAGAATTTCCAGTTTGTTCAGCAGCGACGCTTTCATTGCGGGGATTTGTCCGTCGAGCCCTCGTTGAGGGCAAAGAGTTCCTGGGCCATGGCCAGCGCATCGACGCGCCCCTCAGCCGAGAGCTTTTTCAACTGCACGCTGGGCGCATGCAGGAGTTTGTTGGTCAGGCCCCGGGCCAGTTGGGCCAACACGTCTTCGGGGTTGCCGCCGTTGGCCAGCAGGCGCTGGGCCTTTTGCAGTTCTTCGTCGCGCAGGCGCTCGCTTTGCTGGCGATAGGCCTTGAGCACATCCACCGCAGCCAGCTCGCGCAGGCGCAGCATGAAGTCTTCAGCGCCTACTGTAACCAGTTCTTCGGCGGCCTGGGCCGCGCCCTGGCGGCTCTTGAGATTTTCTGCCACCACGTCGTGCAGGTCGTCGACGGTGTACAGGTAAACGTCGTCCAGTTCGCCGACTTCAGGTTCGATATCGCGGGGGACGGCGATGTCGACCATGAAAATCGGCTTGTGCCGGCGTTGCTTCAGCGCGCTCTCGACCGCGCCCTTGCCGAGGATCGGCAACTGGCTGGCGGTAGAGCTGATGACGATGTCGCTGTTGGCCAGTTCCTGGGGGATGTCGGCCAGCAGTACGGCATGCGCGCCGAACTGCTCGGCGAGGGTGCTGGCGCGCTCGAGGGTGCGGTTGGCGACGACGATGCGGCGCACGCCTTGCTCATGCAGGTGGCGGGCGACCAGGGTAATGGTTTCGCCGGCGCCGATCAGCAGGGCCTGGCTGCGGCCGAGGTCGGCGAAGATCTGCTTGGCCAGGCTGACGGCGGCAAATGCCACCGACACCGGGTTTTCGCCGATGGCGGTGTCGGTGCGCACCTGTTTGGCGGCGCTGAAGGTGGCCTGGAACAGGCGCCCGAGCAACGGCCCGACGGTACCCGCTTCGCGGGCCACGGCGTAGGCGGACTTCATCTGGCCGAGGATCTGCGGCTCACCGAGTACCAGCGAGTCGAGGCCCGAGGCCACGCGCATCATGTGCTTCACGGCATCGTGCTCTTCATGCACGTAGGCACTGGCGCGCAGTTCGTCGAGGCTGAGGCGGTGGTAATCGGCCAGCCATTGCAGCACGGCGTCGGCGGACAGGTGGTCCTGCTCTATATAGAGCTCACTGCGGTTGCAAGTCGACAGGATCGCCGCTTCGCGGCTGGACGTCAGTCGGCAGAGCTGCTGCAGGGCGTCTACCAGCTGCTCTGGGGTAAACGCCACGCGCTCGCGTACGTCTACCGAGGCAGTCTTATGGTTGATACCAAGTGCAAGAAAGGCCATGCAAGGTCGCTGGTTGTGACGGGAAGCCGATAATTGTCCTCTTTCGCAGGTTTTAGGACAACCACCGTTCGCTATTGTGCTGATAGTCCTGCGGCTATCGCCTTTTCGTAGCCTGCCCTGGCGGTGTTTTCAGGTCTTGCCGGCTTTTGATCTGGCTTTCGATCCTGATCTTGATCTTCGCGACTTCAGGAGGCCGAACGCAGGCCTTGCGCAGGGAGGTGACGGGCATGGATGCCCGTCAAGCGCTGCGCCCCATGATGGGGCCTGCGGCGCGGTCCTCCTGTGAGCAAGCCCTACGCTCGGCCTCCTGAAGTCGCAATCTGCAGCGCCTGATCAACCGCGCGCTTAGAAGCGACAGTAACAGCAAAAGCCAGAGCCAGAGCTAGAGCTAGAGCTAGAGCTAGAGCTAGAGCTAGAGCTAGAGCCATCGGCTCGACATCGCCCTAGCCAACTACCTCGACCGGGTCGAGAAGACTTTTGACATATTTTCAAAAGATTTATCCACAGTCTTGTAGTCCATTTCCCAAATACATCCCCAGCTGTTGCCCTACCCTCCTTCCGGATCTAGTCTTGACCCCGCTACATCGATATTCCTCACTGAAACTTAGAAGTTTTGTTGATGAGGATTAGTAGCGGGATGAACTGGAATGACCCGCACTTACCTGGCGACAAACAACAAGCATTTTTATAATTCAGTTTTGTTAAGCTTATCTTAAAAACGATTTCCAATGTAGGGTATGCTTCGTGCCTGGCAGGAAGCTATATAATAGGCGCGAGCAATGGAAGAATTTGCAGCATCTCGTAGGCACTCAGTGCTTCTTTGGGGCGTTAACCTGTGTGCTATTTCGGCCTCTACGCTGAGCTATATTTATTTTTCCTACTATATTTACGCTCATACTGCCAGCCTAATACTTTCCCAAGTGGTGCTGTTTGCACCAATGGTTCTGCCGGTAATTCTTGTCGCTCCAATCTACCGACTGGCTGACTATCTAGCGCCACGCACCTTGCTGTGGAGTGCCAACTTGCTGTCGCTGGGCTGCGCGGCGGTCACCTACAAGATCCTGCCACATCATGTGGAAGTCGCCGTGTTAGGCGCGGTAGTCATTGGCACCCTGGATGCGCTGCAACGGGTAGGGCGTATTGTTGCCATCAAGTGTTATTTCCCGGGTGCGCAAATCGCCAGCTCAGTGCCTCTGACACTCACCGCACAATTCATTGCCGGCGGCCTGGCAGGCATCAGTCTGCTACTGTTCAAAGCCAACATGACGCCTGGGTTAGCCCTGCTCATTACTGTCAGTCTTTTTTCCATCGCGGCTTTGGCGGCCTATCTACTACCTGCGCCAACAAAGCCTCCGATCACCGTGCAGGTCGCACCAAGACTATTGACTGCCCTTGGTTCGCTTTTGCAGGAGTATCCCGCGCTACGCCTCAGCCTCTATCAGTTCATCGTCTTCGTCAGTCTTTTTCAGGGCTTCTTCAATGTGTCCAGGGTGCTGTTACCGGCCCATGTGCTGGGCTTGGGAGAGGTGTATGTCGGTTTGTTGCAGGCCGTCAATAGTGTTGCAGCTTTGGTAGGCGCAGTACTGTTCTACCGTTTGGGCAAGTGTAATGTGCAACCGCTACCTATGCCGATGGCTGTAGTCAGCGGCCTGTTCATGATGCTCGCAGCGTTCGGCCATGATATTCAGTCCAGTTACATCGCGTATTTTCTCTACATATTCTTTTTCGAACTGGCATTTTTCAAGTTGCAAGCCGATCTTGTCAGGAGCACACCTACCAGCGCCATGCCGTTGATGGCATCTGTCCAGTATGCGGGGGTCTACTTAGGCATGATAATCACCATCTTCGCCGGCTCAATACTGGTCAAGTATGTTGGCCTGTTCAGCACGAGCATTATCTTCTTTGCTTTCTATTTCGTCGCATCCAACGCCCTGCGAACGACAGTTGCGATCAAGGGAAAACAATCTGTCTAAATAATCTCTTCAAGGAGAACAATATGCCCACATTGGCGCGTGTATTTCCGTTCGTCCGTCTTTTGGATTTGGCGAACATATTAACAATGTTCAATATCAGCCTGGCCTTCGGTACTGTTTATTTTGCGTTGCAACGACGGTTTGTTCTGGCGGCGACGGTGATTTGCCTGGCCGCGATGCTCGATTTCCTTGACGGCCACATAGCCCGGCGCTACCTGGCTGCGAACAGCGCGCAACGGGCCTTCGGCAAGCATCTAGACAGTTTTGCCGACTTGCTCAATTTCAGCATCACGCCAGCCCTTGTCATCCTAATCCTCGACCAGTCTCTCTCGGCAACGCTGGCCGCAGTAACTCTGGTTTTCACGGCTATTTTGCGGCTATCGCTGTTTGGCATGCCCGGCACATCGGCTGGCGGGGGATATCAGGGGCTACCCACTACATATTCAGGATTTGTCTTTGCGCTGGCGCTGATGGGGTTATCGGCCGGGCAATACGGTGCCGGTGTGATCGTCGGCCTAATGGCCCTGGTCGGCATCCTCCAGGTCACCAGCTTGAGAATTCCCAAGTATGGCGCACCTTCGACGGTCGCTTGCTTCGCAATGCTGTTCGGGCTCAGCACTATTTACTTTCATCCCTGGTAATCCGAGGTTCCAATGAAACACGTGGTTTTCGTCGACAGCACCGTAAGCGGCCTGCTGGCTTTTGAGGCAGCCAAACGGCTTGGCTGCCACGTCACCTTCATTCATCAGCGCGACGCCTCGTTCCTGACGATCTCGATCAAGGACGACACCTCCCGTCTCGAGCCTTACCTGCGATATGTGGATGCTTATTTGCGTATCGATAATCTGGAAGGCGGCGAATTCAGCCGGTTGTTGGCCAACCTGCACGCAGAGCGCCCTATTGACGCCCTGATCTCTACCTCTGAAGCAGCCATAGTACCGGTGGCGCGTGAGGCCCAGCGCATCGGCACCCTCTACCCGAGGTACGAAGCTCTGTGCGGGGCGGTATACAAGAGTCGACTGCGCGAAACGCTGCGGGCACACGGACTACGCTCTCCTGATTTTGAAGTACTAAGCGAGGAGCAACTGATCAATGGGGTCGTTCCGAGTTTATCGCTGCCATTCGTTATCAAGCCGACCCGAGGATTCGCCAAGCAGTTTTCCGCCATTTGCCATAGTCAGACCGACTTTGACGCCTTTCTCGCCGAGCTGCGCCAGAGTCGCAAGGGTGCTGATCCTATGATCGACCACTTGGTAAGCCGCGACTATCTGGTCGAGCAATACATCGAAGGTACATTGCATTCAGCGGAAGTCATCGTCCAGGACACCAAGGTCTCCTGCTTTGCGACCACCATCCGTTTCCGCGCCGACTATAGCGAAATATTGGAAATGACCGCGACCATGCCGTCAGGCCTTGACGCAGCACAGCGCGACGAGATCAAAGCATATGTGCAGGCAGTGTTCAGCGCTCTGGGGCTGGATGTTGGCCTATATCATGTTGAACTGTTGCGCGATGCCAAAGGGCCCTGTCTAGTGGAGATCAACGCACGCATGATGGGTAGCGTAGCGCCGCAGATGTACCGGATGCTGACCGGCATCGACCCGTTCGAACTGCTAGTCCGTCTGCACCTGGGCGAGCCCATTCTAATTGACGACTCAGTGCTTCAGCGCGCAGGTAGCGTCGTAACTGTCGCCTCCCGCAATGGCGGTCATATCGCCCACGACTATGATCCCGACACCCTACAGCCATTACTGGACAAGTACGCCATCCGGTTTTGCACCGCCCACGTTGCGCCTGGCCAGGCGGTAAACGTCTATAGCGGCAACATCGGCACAATTGGCCACGTCATCGTTGAGGACGACTGCCCCCACTCTGCGGCGAAAAAGGGCAATCGCTTCCTGCGCGAGCTGTCCTCACTTTACGGCCTTGAACTCGCGACTTATACCGGCGCCGAGTTGGCTTAAACCTGACATGAACTGACAGCCCCCTGCAACGGACTGATTCGACTGATTAGGGTAGACATATGCACTCAGTAAATCCTTCTCCCGTGTTCGCTTTTTCCGGCAAGGCCGATACTCTGCAGCAACTGGCACCACTTCTGAGCACCGGGCAAGTGTTGCCCCTTCATCGATTCACCGTGGCACAGTGGCGGGAGGACTGGCAGGCTGTGATCGCGCACTGTCAGGCGTTCTTTGGCGATGAGCCGCTGATTGTACGATCCAGCTGCCTAGCCGAAGACCGCGACGGCCATTCCGGTGCAGGAATGTACGCGTCAGTTCTAGATGTGTGTGGCGGCTAGGCACTCGGCGAAGCCATCAAGACGGTGATCGCCTCCTACGGCCTGGCTCGCGAGCGCGATGAGGTGCTGGTGCAGCAGATGGCGAGAGGAGTATTGGCCAGCGGAGTGGCGATGACCCGTGATCCAGAGACGGGTTTGCCATATTACGTAGTTGACTATGTACCAGGTGCCAGCACTGACGGTGTCACTACCGGCAACGAGACTGTGCACGCTTTCGTCTCCCTTGGTAGCGAGGCGGCAAGCGAGCCTGCGGAATTACTAGGGCTGTTTGCGTTGCTCGAAGAGGTACAAGTTCTAACCGGGCGCGATGCCTTGGACATAGAGTTCGCGATCACTGTCGATGGCCCTCTGCTATTCCAAGTGCGTCCCATGACCGCAGATGGGCCCCGTAATGCCAGCGCACTTGCCGACGCCCAACTACGCAAAGTTTTGGAGCACGAGGTTTCCCAGCTCGAAGAGCTGATCTGCAAGCAACACCATCTGCGTCCTACGTCGACTGCCTTCTTTGGCCTTATGCCGGACTGGAACCCGGCGGAAATGATCGGTACCAAGCCGCGGGCGCTAGCCTACTCGCTATATAAGGAGCTGATCACTGACCTTAATTGGGCCTCTGCCAGATTCCGATACGGCTACCGGGATCTGCGGCGCAAACCGCTGATGTACCAGGTGGGTGGCTCTCCTTACATATGCATTGCCCACAGCATCGAGTCATTCATCCCTGCCTCGGTACCTCAAGATGTTGCCGAGCGGGTAGTCGAACAGTGCGCCGAGTACTTGGCCATGCGTCCTCATCTGCATGACAAGATCGAGTTCGCGATCATTCCTACTTGCTTCACGCCAGAGCTTACTAGCCCCGATGCCGCTGCCGCGCTGCCGGCGCTCCGGACTCTTAGTACCAAGCAGCAGGAATGCTACTTGAACGAGCTACGCCAGTTGACCGAGCACATTATTTCCCCCAGCGGCCCGTTCTTCTGCGACCTGACACGTCTACCGAGTATTACTGACAAGGTGCAGAGTTTAATGGCGAGGCAACCTCGGGGCGAGTCCTTGCAACGTATGAGGAATGCTCTATCGGCGGCCAACGTGGTCGCTGAAGTATTCGCTGGCGCTGCCCGTGCAGCGTTCGTAGGTACCGCAATAATTAAATCGCTGGAAACAGCGGGGGTAGTATCTGCCGGTTTCATCGATCATGTGACCGGAGGGGTCAATAGTATCGGTCGCGAGATGGCCAGCGATTTTCAGACGTTGCATAAGGACGATTTCCTAAAGCTCCACGGTCATGTCCGGCCGGGTACCTACGATATACGTGTGGCGCGCTACGACGAGACTCCGGATAGTTATTTTGACTGGCAGCGCCCATTACAACGCCCCCCAAAGTCTACGAACGGGCTAACTGTATCTCGGGCCCAGGTCAACGCCATGCAGCAAGCTTTCGACCAGTGCGGTCTTAACGTTTCCGCCGAGCAGTTCCTCCAATTTGCTCAGGCCGCTATTGCATCGCGCGAGAAGCTCAAATACCTCTATGCAGCGTTTGTTTCGGATGTTTTGCGCTCACTATGCGATTGGGGTGAGGTACATTGTTTTGACCGCGACCAACTCAGCTTTGCGCAAATCACCGACTTTACCAGCGGTTACGCCGACATCGATCGCAAACGTTTGCACCAAGCGATTGCCCACAACCGCAGCCGCTGGCATGAAACGCAGTTAGTCCGTACGCCAAGCATCATCTGTCAGCCGCAAGATCTATTCGGCCATCGAGTGCACTGGTGCAATCCCAACTTCATCACTCGAAGTGCCACTCATGTGCGTGTGGCCCATGTGCTTCCAGGGCAATTGGCACCGGACATAGAGGGTTGCATTGTCTTAATCGAAAACGCTGATCCAGGTTTTGATTGGATTTTTACCCACCGCATTGCTGGTTTCATCACCGCCTACGGAGGCGAGAATTCGCATATGTCGATCCGAGCCCGAGAGTTCGCCATTCCCGCAGCTATCGGCGTGGGCGATACTCGATTCAAAACCCTATTGGCGGCGACAAGCCTGCTGCTCGACTGCGCCGAGCGGCGTATACAGGTGCTGGCATGATTTTGGTTGGGCTGACCATGCTCAGGCAGTTCAACGCCGAACGCCAGGAATGGCGGGACGCGCTCGACCATCGCTGGGTTGAATTCTTTGACCAATGTGGGCTGACCCCGCTGTACCTTCCAAACGATCCGAGAGTCAGCATGGCGTTAGTCCAATCATTGCGCCCTCAGGGCCTCCTGCTTACTGGTGGAGGGAGTTGCCAGGCCCTGAGTGGGACAGCCGATACACGCGACGTCACTGAGAGGGTCTTGCTTGATCTTGCGGAAAATCTACGGCTTCCGGTGCTCGGTGTATGCCGCGGCATGCAGGTAATGTTGACGCGAGCTGGCGGCACTTTGGAACGCTTGGCCGGCCATGTAGGTGAGCACATGATCAACATGCAAGAACAACGGCGCCGAGTGAATTCCTATCATGAATACGGCTTTCGCGAGGCGCCCGACGGCTACCGCGTACTAGCCCTGGCCGACGACGGCGTGATCGAGGCTGTGTATGACGACCACCGTCGGCATACCGGGATCATGTGGCACCCCGAGCGAGAACTACCTGCCGATCCATTGGATATTCAACGCGTGCGACATGCCTTTGGAGCTTTTTCATGAAAGCCATCATTCTTGCTGCTGGTCGCGGGAGCCGCTTACAAGCCCTGACCGATGAACGCCCCAAGGCCTTGGTACCCTTTAACGGTGTGCCACTGCTACAGCGCGCGATTGAAACGCTCCGTCGATGCGATGTCAGCGAGGTTGGCATCGTTGCAGGCTATCGAAGCGAAATGCTTGCACCATTCGCCGACACTTTGTTTCACAATCACCGCTGGCGCAGCTCCGGTATTTTCAGCTCTCTAAATTGCGCCAGCGATTGGTTGAGCGCAGAGCCTTGCCTTGTTAGCTACGGTGACATCTTCTACGACAGCACCCTAGTATCCGAGCTAATTAACCATCCAGCCGATATTGTCCTGGGCTACGATCCCGCTGCAGTGAGTCTCTGGCAGCAACGCTTCAACGATCCGCTACCAGATCTGGAGAACTTCCGCTTAGTCGATGGATGGGTGAGCGCTATTGGACAGACCGCTACCAGCCTTGAAGTCATTCAGGGCCAGTACATGGGCTTGTTCAAAGTCACGCCAGCGGGTTGGCAGGCGTTGAAAAAGCAATTGCAAGGGCTCACGCCTCAGGCACGCGACCAAACTGACATGACATCGCTTTTAGGGACACTAGTCAGCGAAGGTTTTCCAGTCGCCGGCGTGGCGACGCACGCTCCCTGGGGAGAAATTGACTGCCCCAGCGACGTGGCACTATACGAGCGGATCTATCCTGACCGGTGATCTCGACAAAATTGACGGTGCGACTAACCCTGACGGTAGATTCGAGGATCGCGGCGGGTAAATGGCTCAAGGTTTTCAGGCTGCACCTGGTTTAAAACGCCTTCGCCCGGTTGAAGCACTAGCGGGCGGCCGCATCGCGCTTCGACAAGCTCAAGCGGAATTATGAAGGCGCAGTGGCCATGTCCTGCGCCTTTCTTTGGCTACCCATGTGAAACGGGAACAGCCCCTAACTCCGCACATTACGCTTCTCATGGCGCTTGTGCTCTCCCATTTCCTGCTTCCAGGGACGTAAAATATACAGGCAGGGGCTGGGTCATTGCGTCAGAAGCCCCCTCGAACCTCTCCCCCACCCCGCTGTCCTACTCAGCACCACCAAGCCTGTAAACCACGACCTTCGCAGGTGGGTTTGCCTCCGCGCTTGTGTCATCATGCCCCGACCGCCGGTGAGTCCTCCTATAAGCCTTTCTATGAACAAACCATACGCATTGCTGCTTGCCTTCGCCCTGCTCCAGGGCTGCCAGAGCCTGGCCCCGCAAAAGGCCGAGCCCCCCGTCGCCGAAACCGGCAAGGGCGAGGCGGAAAAGCCCGTGGTGTATGGCTCGTTCAAGCAGGACACCCTCTATAGCCTGTTGGTGGCAGAGCTGGCCGGCCAGCGCAACCGCTTTGACATCGCCCTGGCCAACTACACCGACCAGGCGGCAAAAACCCAAGACCCGGGGGTTTCCGAGCGGGCCTACCGCATTGCCGAATACCTGGGCGCCGACGAACCGTCCCTGGACAATGCGCTGGTCTGGGCACGCAACGACCCGCAAAACCTCGACGCCCAGCGTGCCGCCGCCATCCAGCTGGCCCGCGCCGGCCGCTATGACGATTCCATGGCCTACATGGAAAAGGTCCTGCAAGGCCAGGGCGATACCCATTTCGATTTCCTCGCCCTGTCAGCCGCCGAAACCGACCAAAGCACCCGCGACGGCCTGCTGCAAAGCTTCGAGCGGCTGCTGGCGAAATACCCGGATAACGGCCAGCTGGTCTTCGGCAAGGCCCTGCTGCTGAACCAGGACGGCAAGGCCGAGGAAGCCCTGGAACTGCTCGAGTCGCACCCCGCGCAGAACGGCGAAATTGCCCCGGTCCTGCTGCGCGCCCGCCTGCTCCAGGCCCTGGACCGTGGTCCGGAGGCCCTGCCATTGCTGCGCGGGGCCATTCGTGACAACCCGGACGACAAGCGCCTGCGCCTGACCTACGCGCGCACCCTGGTCGAGCAGGACCGCATCGCCGACGCGAAGGGCGAGTTCCTCAGCCTGGTCCAGCAGTACCCGGACGACGACGAGCTGCGCTACTCGCTGGCCCTGGTATGCCTGGAGAACAAGGACTGGGATGAAGCTGAAGGCTATCTGCAGGAGCTGGTCGAACGCGATAGCAACGTCGACGCCGCCCACCTCAACCTGGGCCGCATCCGCGAAGAACGCCACGACCCCGCCGGCGCCTTGCGCGAATACGCCCTGGTGGGCCCCGGCCCCGACTACCTGCCGGCGCAGCTGCGCCAGGCTGACATCCTGATCGCCAACGGCCGCGCCAGCGAGGCTTCGCGCCTGCTCGCCGAAGCCCGCGAAGCGCAACCGGACTACGCCATCCAGCTGTACCTGATCGAATCGGAAAGCTACAGCAACAACAACAAGGATGCCCAGGCCAGCCAAGTGCTGCAGCAAGCCATCCAGCGCTACCCCGACGACCTCAACCTGCTCTATACCCGCGCCATGCTGGCCGAGAAACGCGACGACCTGGCGCAGATGGAAAAAGACCTGCGCGCCATCATCGCCCGCGAGCCGGAAAACGCCATGGCCCTGAACGCCCTGGGCTACACCCTGGCCGACCGCACCACCCGCTACGCCGAAGCCCAGTCGCTGATCGACAAGGCCCACCAGCTGACGCCGGACGACCCGGCAGTGCTCGACAGCCTGGGCTGGGTCAACTACCGCCAGGGCAACCTCGACGCCGCCGAAACCTACCTTCGCCAGGCCTTTGCCAACTTCCCCGACCATGAAGTGGCTGCACACCTGGGCGAAGTACTGTGGGCCAACGGCAAGCGCCGCGAAGCCCGCCAGGTCTGGGCCAAAGGCTTCGAAGCCCAGCCCGACAGCCCCATCCTGCGCAAGACCATCCTGCGCCTGACCGGATCCGAGACCCTTTAACGCCATGTTCCTGCGCCATTGCATCACCTTCACCCTGATCGCCCTGCTGGCCGGCTGTGCCGGCTTCGGTAGCCGCGAGGCCCTGCAGGGCCACGGCGACCCGCAGCAGTGGCGCGCCCACAAAGAGCAGCTGAGCAGCCTCGATGGCTGGCAGATCAACGGCAAGGTCGGCATCCGCGCCCCGCGCGATTCCGGCAGCGGCACGCTGTTCTGGCTGCAGCGTCAGGACTATTACGACATTCGCCTGGCAGGCCCGCTGGGCCGTGGCGCCGCACGCCTTACCGGCCGCCCGGGTGGCGTGGTGCTGGAAGTGGCCAACCAGGGCCGCTACGAAGCCACCAGCCCGGAAGCCCTGCTGGAAGAACAACTGGGCTGGCAGCTGCCGGTTTCGCACCTGGTCTGGTGGGTGCGCGGCCTGCCCGCCCCCGACAGCAAGAGCAAGCTGACCCTGGATGGCGACAGCCGCCTGGCCAGCCTCGACCAGGATGGCTGGCAGGTGCAATACCTGAGCTACACCGAACAGAACGGCTACTGGTTGCCCGAGCGCCTGAAGCTGCACGGCAAGGACCTGGACGTGACCCTGGTGGTCAAGGACTGGCAGCCGCGCCAGCTGGGGCATTGATCGCATGCAAAAGCTCACCCTGCCCGCCCCGGCCAAGCTCAACCTGTGGCTGCACATCATCGGCCGCCGCGCAGATGGCTACCACGAACTGGAAACGGTATTTCAGTTTCTGGACCATGGCGACGAACTGAGTTTCGCCCTGCGTGACGATGGCGTGATCCGCCTGCACACCGAGATCGCTGCGGTACCGCACGACAGCAACCTGATCGTGCGCGCCGCGCGCGCGCTGCAGGAACAGTCCGGTACCACCTTGGGCGCCGACATCTGGCTGACCAAGGTATTACCCATGGGCGGTGGCATCGGTGGCGGCAGCTCGGATGCCGCAACCACCTTGCTGGCCCTCGCCCACCTGTGGCAACTGGACTGGGACGAAGACCGCCTGGCCGCACTGGGGCTGAGCCTGGGTGCCGATGTGCCGGTGTTCGTACGCGGCCACGCCGCGTTCGCCCAGGGTGTGGGCGAGCAACTGACCCCGGTCGACCCGGAGGAACCCTGGTATGTCGTGCTGGTGCCGCAAGTGTCTGTCAGCACAGTAGAAATTTTTTCACATCCACAGTTGACACGTGATTCTCTCCCCCTTAAGATGCGCCCCGTTCCCGAGGGAAACAGTCGAAATGACTGCCAACCGGTGGTAGAGCAGAATTACCCAGAAGTTCGCAATGCGTTGAATTCACTGGGAAAATTCACTGAGGCTCGACTAACCGGCACTGGAAGTTGTGTGTTTGGGGCCTTCCCAAGCAAAGCCGAAGCTGATAAAGTTCTGGCCCTTCTTTCAGCGACCCAAACAGGGTTTGTGGCGAAAGGAAGCAATGTTTCGATGTTGCATCGCAAGCTGCAAAGTCTGGTCAAGAAGTCGAGCGCATAAGCGTTCGCAAGCAACAGATACAGGGGCGTCGCCAAGCGGTAAGGCAGCAGGTTTTGATCCTGCCATGCGTTGGTTCGAATCCAGCCGCCCCTGCCATTTTCCTTATACTCATCCAGGTATACCCTCAGCCTTCAGGTACTGCGCGTGTCCAAGATGATGGTCTTTACGGGGAACGCTAACCCCGATCTGGCTCGGCGTGTCGTACGTCAGCTGCATATCCCTCTCGGTGACGTCTCTGTCGGTAAATTCTCCGACGGTGAGATCAGCACTGAGATCAATGAAAATGTTCGCGGTAAAGACGTTTTCATTATTCAGCCGACCTGTGCCCCGACCAACGATAACCTGATGGAACTGGTAGTGATGGCCGACGCCTTCCGCCGCTCCTCAGCATCCCGAATCACCGCCGTGATTCCTTACTTCGGATATGCCCGCCAGGACCGCCGTCCGCGTTCGGCACGTGTAGCCATCAGCGCCAAAGTCGTTGCTGACATGCTCACTGTCGTAGGTATCGACCGTGTACTCACCGTCGACCTGCACGCTGACCAGATCCAAGGCTTCTTCGATATCCCCGTCGACAACATCTACGGCTCGCCCGTACTGGTTGACGACATCGAAGACCAGCGTTTCGAGAACCTGATGATCGTCTCCCCGGACATCGGTGGTGTTGTGCGCGCACGCGCCGTCGCCAAGTCCCTGGGCGTCGACCTGGGTATCATCGACAAACGCCGTGAGAAGGCAAACCACTCCGAGGTCATGCACATCATCGGCGACGTCGAAGGGCGCACCTGCATCCTGGTAGACGACATGGTCGACACCGCCGGCACCCTGTGCCACGCGGCCAAAGCCCTGAAAGAACACGGCGCTGCCAAGGTTTACGCCTACTGCACGCACCCTGTCCTGTCGGGCCGCGCGATCGAGAACATCGAGAAGTCGGTACTGGACGAGCTGGTGGTGACCAACACCGTTCCGCTGTCCGCCGCTGCTCAAGCCTGTGACCGTATCCGCCAGCTGGATATCGCACCGGTTGTCGCTGAAGCGGTACGCCGCATCAGCAACGAAGAATCGATCAGCGCGATGTTCCGCTAAGCGGAACACGTGTTGATGTGAAGCGCCCCGCCCCAACCTGTGTTGGGGCGGGGCTTTTTTGCCATCCCCGTCTGGCGCTGGTCGCAAACGCCATTCGGGAGGCTATTTTGGAGAAGCAAAATGACTGATTTCATCCTGAACGCCCAAGCGCGTACTGACCTGGGGAAAGGTGCGAGCCGCCGCCTGCGTCACGCCGCCAGCATCCCTGCCGTAGTTTACGGTGGCGATAAAGAAGCCCAATCCCTGACCATCGTGGCCAAGGAAATCGCCAAGCTGTTCGAAAACGAAGCTGCCTTCAGCCACGTTATCGAACTGAACGTCGACGGCGCCAAGCAGAACGTCGTGGTCAAGGCCATGCAGCGTCACCCAGCCAAAGGCTTCATCATGCACGCCGACTTCGTTCGCGTCGTAGCTGGCCAGAAGCTGACTGCTGTTGTTCCAGTGCACTTCATCAACGAAGAAGCACCGGTCAAGAAAGGCGGCGAGATCTCGCACGTTGAATCGCAGATCGAAGTTTCCTGCGAAGCCAAAGACCTGCCAGAGTTCATCGAAGTCGACCTGGCCAACGCTGAAATCGGCACCATCATCCACCTGTCGGACCTGAAAGCTCCGAAAGGCGTAGAGTTCGTAGCTCTGGCCCACGGTGATGACAAAGCTGTTGCCAACGTTCACGCTCCGCGCGTTGCCGCTGAAGCTGCTGACGAAGGCGCTGCCGAGTAATCCACTCGCACGCCGGTGTTGATCGGGTTACAGTGCGCGCCGCGCCCTGTAACCCACCAACTCCAAGGAAGAGCCCCTGACGTGACCGCCATCCAGTTGATCGTTGGCCTGGGTAACCCCGGCCCCGAATACGAACAGACCCGGCATAACGCAGGGGCTCTTTTCGTTGAACGCATTGCCAGCGCCCAGCGTGTATCGCTGACCGCTGACAAAAAATATTTCGGCCTGACGGCTAAGTTCAGCCATCAGGGCAACGACGTTCGTTTGTTGATCCCCACCACCTACATGAACCGTAGCGGCCAGGCCGTGGCGGCGTTGGCCAATTTCTTCCGCATCAAGCCGGAAGCGATACTGGTGGCACACGACGAACTCGATCTGCCCCCGGGCGTTGCCAAGCTCAAGCGCGGCGGCGGCCATGGTGGGCACAACGGCCTGCGCGACATCATCGCGCAGCTCGGTAACCAGAACGACTTCCACCGCCTGCGGCTTGGCATTGGCCACCCGGGTGACGCCAAACTGGTCTCCAACTTCGTCCTGGGCCGCGCGCCGCGCGCCGAGCAGGAGAAGCTCGACGCCAGCATCGATTTTGCCCTCGGCGTGCTGCCGGACGTGCTTGCCGGCGATTTCGCCAAGGCGATGCGCGAGCTGCACAGCCAGAAGGCCTGATTTCCTTTAGAGAGGGGAATACCCATGGGTTTCAATTGCGGCATCGTCGGCCTGCCCAACGTCGGCAAATCCACCCTGTTCAACGCCCTGACCAAGTCTGGCATCGCGGCGGAGAATTTCCCTTTCTGCACCATCGAGCCGAACAGCGGCATCGTGCCTATGCCCGATGCGCGTCTGGCTGCGCTGGCTGAAATCGTCAAGCCAAACCGCATCCTGCCGACCACCATGGAATTCGTGGACATCGCCGGCCTGGTTGCCGGTGCCTCGAAAGGCGAAGGCCTGGGCAACAAGTTCCTCGCCAACATCCGCGAGACCGACGCCATTGCCCACGTGGTGCGCTGCTTCGAAGACGAGAACGTGATCCACGTTTCCAACAGCGTCGACCCCAAGCGTGACATCGAGATCATCGACCTCGAACTGATCTTCGCCGACCTCGACAGCTGCGAAAAGCAACTGCAGAAGGTAGCGCGCAACGCCAAGGGTGGCGACAAGGATGCCCTGGCGCAGAAGGCCATTCTGGAAAAGCTGATCCCGCACTTCACCGAAGGCAAGCCTGCACGCAGCCTGATGAAGAACATGGCTGAGGACGAAAAGGCCCTGATCCGTGGCTTCCACCTGCTGACCAGCAAGCCGGTGATGTACATCGCCAACGTCGCTGAAGACGGCTTCGAGAACAACCCGCACCTGGACGTGGTCAAGGCCATTGCCGAGGAAGAAGGCGCGGTCGTGGTGCCGGTGTGCAACAAGATCGAAGCAGAAATCGCCGAGCTGGATGACGGTGAAGAGAAAGACATGTTCCTGGAGGCCCTGGGCCTTGAAGAGCCTGGCCTGAACCGCGTGATCCGCGCCGGTTACGAGCTGCTGAACCTGCAGACCTACTTCACTGCCGGCGTGCAGGAAGTCCGTGCCTGGACCGTGCGTGTCGGTGCCACTGCCCCGCAGGCAGCCGGCGTTATCCACACCGACTTCGAAAAAGGCTTCATCCGCGCTGAAGTGGTGGCCTATGACGACTTCATCCAGTTCAAGGGTGAAAGCGGTGCCAAGGAAGCCGGTAAATGGCGCTTGGAAGGCAAGGACTACATCGTCAAAGACGGTGATGTGATGCACTTCCGCTTCAACGTCTAAGCGGTAGCCTGCAGCACCCACAAACCCCTTGAGGCTTGCGCTTCAAGGGGTTTTGTTTTGCCTGCAAGTTGGTACAGCCATGACACATGATTTGATGTCCCGTATATGCCCTGGCATCACAAATGATGTGCCTCACCACTGGATACCCATCCTACGCCTTATCCCCCAAAGTAGAGGCCGTTGACGCAGCCCCCACGCGTCACACCGGGCGACAATCATAACCTCGAGCCCGGCCGCCTCCCCCGCCCGCACAAGAACCAGAACTCCGGCGAAGGCACCTTTTCGTCTTGCGATCTCGAATCCGGAGTACTGAACATGAGCAGATCCAGCACCGGGCTGCATCCCGGCATCCTCACCTTGGCGATCACCGCCTTCGCAATCGGCGTCGCCGAATTCATCATCGTCGGCATTCTGCCGTCGATCTCCGCAGCCTTTTCTATTTCCCTCGCTAGCGCCGGCAGCCTGGTTGGGCTGTATGCCTTGGCCTTGGCCATCGGCACGCCGTTGATCGTTATCGGCCTGGGGCGTTTCCCGAAAAAAATCGTGCTGATGGTACTGATCGGTGTGTTTCTGCTGGGGAACCTGATCTCGGCCTTAGCGCCGAATTACCCTGTTTTGTTATTGGGGCGCATCATCACCGCGCTGGCGCACGGTAGCTTCTTCGCTATTGGCGCTACAGTGGCAGCTGGTCTGGCACGAGAAGGCCAGGCCAGCAAGGCGATTGCAGTGATGTTCGCCGGCCTGACACTGGCGATGGTCATTGGTGTGCCGCTGGGCAGCTACCTTGGCAACGCCCTCGGCTGGCGCCTGCCATTTTATGCTGTGGCGTTGCTCGCCCTGATTGCGCTGCTGGCCACCGCAGTTTGGCTCCCACGGCAGCCGGCCAGTAAACCCGGCAATGCCCTGGGGCAGTTAGCTGCACTCCGCAGCCCGGCGATCTGGGCGATGATGTCGGTCACTATCCTTGGCTTCGGTGCGAGCTTCTCGGCATTCACCTTCATCACACCAATCCTGACAGACATCACCGGGTTCTCCGCCAGCAGCGCCAGCGTGCTGCTACTGGTGTTCGGTGTGGCCACCATGATCGGCAACCTGCTTGGTGGCCGGTTGTCCGATAGCCTGGGCTGGGAACGAACCTTGCGTCTGCTGTTTGGCGTATTGGCTCTGACGCTGGTAGCACTGGCTCTGTCGCTGCAGTACAAAGTTCTGATGGTGATCACCATGTTCGTCTGGGGCATCGTTGCCTTCGGCATGACTCCAGCGTTCCAGACCGGCATGTTGTCCACCGCCCGATTGCATACACCCAAGGCAGTAGACTTCGCTTCGGGATTGAACATCTCGGCATTCAACCTGGGCATCACCCTGGGCGAACGTGCAGGTAGCATGCTGGTGGAAAACGGCCAGCTGGCGATTACCCCCTGGGCTGGTGTTGCTGCAGCCTTACTGGTGAATCTGCCACTGGCCTGGTTGCTGTGGCGCCGGAAAGTGACTATAGCGACCTGCTGATCGGCGGTAACTGATTCGCTCTGCTCCAGCGAGGCACTGTATGCAAGCTGGAGCGAGAGCAAGAGCCTGGAAGTTGAGAATGGCCATGCCGAAATAGGCCGCAACCACGATCAAAGTATGCTGCGAATAGTCCCGCCCTCCACTCGCATTGCCATCCCATTGAGCGCGGGTGATGCGGCCAGATGCACCACACTACGGGCCACCTCCTCCGGCTCGATCATGCGACGGATCAACGAAGTGGGCTCGGTCTGGTCGAAGTAGTCGGCCACCACCTGCTGCGGGCTGATGCCCTTTTCCTCGGCGATTTCGGCATGGTAACGACGTACCGCCTCAGTGCTGGTGGGCCCCGGCAGGATGCTGTTGACCCGCACCGCGCTTCCCTTGGTCAGCTCGGCCAAGGCACGGGATATTCCTAGCAGGCAAGACTTCATGGCACCGTAGTGGACCATCCAAGGCTGCGGCTTGACTGCCGATTCACTACTGATGAACACCACCGAACCCTGGCCCGCTGCAAGCATGTCGGCCAGCACCAGGCGAGTCATGCGTACCGCTGTCATGACATTCACGTCGAAATAATGAAACCACTGCGTGTCGTCTGTCTCGAAGAAGTCGCGCACCTCAAAGATGCCGACACAGTTGATCAAGTAATCGATCGGGCCGTTGCATCGGGCCTGCTCGACAAGACGCTCGGCAACACCCGGCTGGGTCAGATCGCCAGCGAGACCACTGCTGCGAGGGCCGAGGGCTTCGCAGGCTTCGGCGACCATGGCCTCAGTCAGCCCACTGACTACCACATTGGCGCCTTCGTCCAGGAAGCACTGGGCAATGGCCCTACCTATACCAGTGGCGCCGCCGGTGATCAGAACATTCTTGCCGGTCAGTTGGTAATCCACGATGTCGTACCTTTTGTAGTTGTTCTTGCCAGGAATCTATTACGAATCGGCGCGACACCCGTATTCACTTCCCGTGCAAATACAATTCAGCAAATGTTGATACGAATCGACGTCACAAGAGTTGTGCGTGGTTAGCGACTGGTCGCGCCTTCGGCAAGTTCTTACCGTAGGGCCGCAATCCAAATTGCTTCCCTCCACTACCAATAAGAAAGGTCCACGATGAAAATCTTCATAACCGGCGCTTCGGGCTACATCGGTGGCTCGGTAGCCAAGTACCTGGTAGACGCCGGACACGAGGTCACCGGCCTGATCCGCGATCCTGCCAAACGCGAGGCCCTGCAAGCCTTGGGCATCACTCCAGTGCTGGGCACCTTGGATGACACCTACATCCTCACCCAACAGGCCCAGGCAGCCGATGCCGTCGTGCACACCGCCGACTCGGACCACCGGGCCAGCGTCGAGACCTTCATCAACGCCCTACGCGGCAGCGGCAAACCGTTCATTCACACCTCTGGCTCCAGTGTGGTAGGCGACGACGCGCGCGGAGCCTACGAACGGGAGGCGATCTTCACCGACGAGACGCCCTTCGAGCCGATGGATATTCGTCGCGACCGTGTAGCGATCAACCAACGAGTGCGCAATGCCGGCGTGGAACTGGGCATTCGGGCCATTGTGTTCTGTCCGACCATGATCTACGGCGATGCACTGGGCCTGCCCACCGCCAGCGACCAGTTGCCCAAGCTGCTGGCCAAGTCGCGTCAGTTCAGCGCGGGCGCTTATATGGGCGCAGGCGTACATCGATGGTCCAACGTACACATTGAGGACCTAGCCGAGCTGTATCGACTGGCATTGGAAAAGGCACCTTCGGCGTCGTTGTTCTTTGCCGAAAACGGCGAGGCTTCGTTCATCGAGATCGCGACGTCCATCAGCCACGCACTGGGTTTCGAAGGGCGTATCGAGAGCTGGCCGGCGGACGAGGCGATTGCCGAACTAGGTGACTGGGCACGCTTTGCGATTGGCTCAAACAGCCGGGTAAGGGCGGTAAATGCGCGGCAGCTGCTGGGCTGGTTGCCCAAGCGCGAGACGATTCACCAGTGGCTACGCAGCACCAGCGTGCATTGGTAAGCAAACCTGTTTAGTCGGTATCCCCCACTTAGAGTCAAACAGAATCGCCGCACCGCAGCTCCGCAGGTACTCCGCAGGTCGTGAAGACGACTAGCCCCCTGCGACAGCGGCGATGCGGCGATCCTGTTTGCAACCCAATCTGGCGGGTGCAGGAAACCCCACACCCGCCCCACTACCGCCTCACTTCCACCAATACTCCACTTGCACCCCGAAGTTGCTGCCATGCAGCGCATTGCCGAAAGCGCCGCTTTCAGACAACGCCGAGCCCGCCGCAATCTCATTGGCGGCGCGCTGAGCTGCTTGGTTCCATCGCGCATATGTGTAGTAAAGGCGTATCTCAGGTCGCTGCCAGAAGCCCGGCCCTGCCGGCGACCAAGTGGGAGCGATGGTGAACTTGGTCAATTTGCGCGTACCGCCGGGAGCATCGATCTGGTCGCGACCAAGCTCCGTGATCAGCTTGAAATGTTCGCTGAACGCGTACACCGGACGCACTCCCAGCGACAACCAATCTTGGTCATTTCCATCAGGGCGCCGGTCTTTCTGGTAAACCACCTGGAACTGTCCGCCGAAACGCGGCGTCAGTTGCCAGTCGAAGTATTCCACCGCCCGCCAGCTCTGGTTACCGTTGTCCAGGGTAGGGTCGCCGGTATAGCCCAAGGCGGTGCCTGGGCCACGGCCGTATTGGAGGGCGAACGTGTTCAAACCGCCGAAAAAACCCTTCTGTTTATGTTGCGCTGCCACTGACCACCCGCTGTGGCTGTCGCGGCTGTCGGGCCGTTGCAGGTAACTCACGCCGAACTCCAGCTCTCCCCCCAAGTTGCTCTTGAAGCCACCGACATTGAAATCGTGACGGTTGATGTAGGGCTCCTGAAACAGGTTGTCCTTGCGCGAGAACACATAGCTGTACTTGAGGTCGCCAATGGCCACTTCGTCAAAACCGAAGCCTGTAGCGCTCTGATTCCAATAGAAATAGTCGGAGATATGAATGTCGTTACGCCGGTAGTAGCGCCGGCCGGCCCAGAACGCACCACCGTTGAGTACCGGCATGTCACGCCACTGGGCATACATCTGCACCATCCGGGAATAGCCATGCTCGCCTGTGAACTGTGGACTGTGGCCATAGCCAGCGAACAGCTGGGCCATACCCACCACACTCAGGGTCGAGCCGTCGTCAGGCTTGATCAGGTCTTGAGCCAATTGAAGTTCGGCGAGCTGTTCGCACTCGTTGCCCAAGCGGTACTTCGAGGGTGAGCCGGGAAGCTGAAAGCAGCTCTGGCTACCACCACTGGAGGCGCCGCCGGCGCCGGTTCGGAAGTAGCCAGTGAACTCCAGGGCATGGGCCGGCAATACGAGCGTAGCCAGGGACGCCCCGGCAAGGGTGGTGAGGGACTTCAGTTTCATGGTGGTGCTCCGCTTTGTTGTTTTTGTGTTGCGGGCGATCAGCTTTCTGCGGGCGACAGCCGTCCGTGGCGAGGGCGTCAGACACGCGCTCACCCGCCGCACGATCGCGGCGTAAATCGTTTATTGGGATCAGTTACTGTCGTCAGTCGGGGGAAAGGGTCATGCCTTGCACTCTTGTTGTTTTTTTCGGGCAAGATTTGGTGATAGTAGGTCCAGCCCTGTCGGGTATGGCCAGCACGCTCCTACAGCAATCGTTGTAATCGCTGTAGGAGCGTGGTCCTGCTGTGGGAGAACTGCAGTTTCAGATCAGTCGATCAACTCTCGCGCCACGCTCTCGATGCCTTCGGCATCCAGCTTGTAGTGACGGTAGAGGTGGGTGGGCGGCGCGATCAGGCTGTACTCGTCATAGATGCCATGACGACGAATGCGCGTACCGATACCTGCTTCAGCGATCACCTCGCATACAGCGCCCCCCAGGCCACCGATGATGTTGTGCTCTTCGACGGTAAGGATCGCCCGGCTCTGGCGCGCAACGCGCAGCACAGCGTCCACATCCAGCGGTTTGACGGTGGTCATGTCCAGTACCCCCACCGAGCGACCTTGGGCATTAAGTGCCTTGGCTGCCTGCAGGGCAGGATGCACGGTCGAGCCTGTGGCAATGATGGTCAACTCATCACCGGTAAGCAGCGTGGTGGCCTTACCGAACTCGAACACAGGTTCTTCTTGGTACACCACCGGGTCACGCCCGCGCTGGATGCGGAAGTAGATCGGCTGCGGATGTTTGGCCGAGGCCTTGATCGCGGCCTTGAGCTGGTTGGCATCGGCCGGTGCGACGATGGTGATGTCAGCAATCGCGCGCATGATCGCAAGGTCTTCGGTGGCATGGTGCGAGGTTCCATAGAAGCCCAGGGATATCCCGGCGTGGTGGCCAATCAGGCGCACCGGTAGTGCCGAGTAAGCGACATCCATGCGAATCTGCTCGCAGCACAAAAGCGGCAGGAACGAGGCAAAGGTGGCTACGAATGGCTTCATCCCGACCGCAGCCATACCTGCGGCGCACGACACCATGTTCTGCTCGGAGATTCCGAACTGCACGAAGCGCTCCGGATGAAGCTGAGCAAATTTGGCCAGGCCGTTGGAGTACTGAAGGTCCGCAGTACCTGCGACCACCGGTTCGCCCTGCTCGACCAACGCCAGCAATGCATCGGACAACGCGTCCAGGCCAGGCGTTTGAGTATTGAGGGCACGGTACTGCCAGGAGTTGGGGGACAGGGGGGCAGTATTCATGATCAGATCACCTTGCTCTTGATTTCGTCGATGGCGCGTTGCGCGTCTTCTGGGTCCAGATAGCCCAAGTGCCAGCCAGGTTCAGTCTCCATATACGAGACGCCTTTACCCTTGAGGGTCTGGGCAATGATGCACACCGGCTTCTCACGGCCCTTTTCAGCCTTGATGCGCCGCAACAGTGGGGTCAGCGCGGCCAGGTCGTGGCCATCGACGTCGTAGACGTCCCAGCCGAACGCACGCCATTTGTCAGCCAGTGGCTCAACACCAATCACATCGTCAACGCTGCCATCCAGCTGGAAACCGTTGCGATCGACGATGGCCACCAGGCTGCCTACCTTGTGATGCGAGGCGGCCATGGCCGCTTCCCACACCTGGCCCTCCTGCATTTCACCGTCGCCGACCATGACAAACGTGGTGAAGTCCTGACCGAGCATACGCCCAGCCATCGCCATGCCCAGCCCGCCGGATAGTGCGTGGCCAATGGAGCCGGAGGAGAAATCGACACCCGGCACCTTGCGCATGTCCGGGTGGTCGCCCAGCGGGTTACCCAGCCGGGTGTAGCCATCGAGGATCTCCTTGTCGAAGAAGCCCCATTCCACCAACACCGGGAACAAGCCAACGGCGGCGTGGCCCTTGCCCATCATGAAGCGGTCGCGCAGCGGCCACTTGGGCTCGCCATGCCGTAGGGACATCACGTCGTAGTAAAGCGCGGCGAACAATTCGGCTGCGGAAAACACCGAGGTGTAGTGGCCAACTTTTGCAATCTCGATGAGGCGAATGGTTTCCAGACGAATGAACTGCGCCTTCTCGCGCAAGCGCGCGAGCTCGGTGGGCGTGAGGGCGTACTCATCGGTGTTGCTCGGATCAACTGCTAGGGTCATGTCGCACCTTGGATCGGTAGTCTGTCAGAAGGCGCCGGTCAGGCGCTGACGGCCATTGCTGCATCGAGACGCGGCTGCATGTAACGGCTCAGTCGTGGCATAACTTCACGGGCGGTCAATTCCATCGAACGGCGCCACAAGGCCTCGTCATCCCATTCGTGGAAAGTGGTCATCAGGGTGCCGAACGGACCGGTCTGCTCGCTGAAGGCGACCAATTGATCGACCACACCGTCAGCATCGCCGTAGATCACCATCTCGCGGATGCAGTGATCGACGGTGACCTCGGCGTCAGTCATGTCAGGGCGGGTCTTGAAGATCTGCATGTAGTTGTTGCTGGCGAGGTTATCGATCATGTACTCGAAGTAACGTCGCAGGGTGCAGTTCGGGTCGGCCAGGTAGTCCTCGGCCTGGGCTTGGGAGTCTGCGACGAACACCGAACGTGCCACACGCCAGTTGCGCGGGTCGGCCTGATGGCCGGCCTCCTCTGCCCCCTTGAGGTAAGCCTGCCAGTGTGACGCTACCGTGGCGGTCGGGTTGAAGTTTGCGGACATCAGGTCCCAGTCCTTGCTGCCGGCCAGTTTCGCGGTGCTGGAGAACGGGCTCATAGCGGTAGTGGCAGGGCGCGGGAACGGATGCTGGAATGGCTTGGGCATATAGCCAATCTCCAGCTCATGATTGACCGTATTCACCAGCGACACATCGAAGAACTCACCTGAGAACTGGTAGGGTGCATTGCTGCTCCAGATCTTGCGGATCATCTCGTAGCACTCGACCATCATCCGGCCACGGTCTTTGCCGTTACTGCCATAGACTTCAAAGTCGGAGGCCAACCCCCCTGGGCCGATCCCCATAATGAAGCGACCACGGCTCATGTGGTCGAACATGGCAGCGTCAGCAGCGATACGCGCCGGGTGATGGTGCGGCAGGTTGAGCACGCCGGTGCACAGTTTGATGCGCTGGGTCAGCGGGATCATTGCAGACATGAACTGCAGGGCGTTGGTAATCGGCTCAGTGCGCTGCGAGGTGTGCTCACCGATCCACATTTCGTCGTAGCCGACCTTATCGGCGTGTACGACACAGGCAATGTCCTGGTCGTACATTTCATGGTAGTCCCAGCCCTTATGGTGTAGAGGCTGCATGAACATCGCGAGTTTCATGGTGGTTCTCCTTTATCAGGCGATAGGGTGCCCAGACGCCCACACGGGCGCCTTGGCGGTGGGACGAGGGAGGGAGTCAGCTGCCGTGCAGCAACCAACCGCCGTCGACCGTTATGTCAGTGCCGGTGAGGTACGAGGCCAGGGGCGATGCCAGGAACAACGCCACGTTGGCGATTTCATATGGCTCCCCAGGGCGACCTAGCGGGATGTTTTCAAGAACTCGGTTCTGCTGGTGCTGACGGAACAGTTCGGGTTCCAGGTTGCCCGGTGTTGCGGTCAGCCCAGGCGAGATGGAGTTGACCCGGATGCCATGCCTACTCAGGTCTTTGGCCAGGCTGCGAGTCATGGCCAAGATCGCGCCTTTGCTGGTGTCGTAGGTCACATGGTTGGTCATCGGTCGGTGACCGCACACCGAGGACAGGTTGATGATGCCGCCTCCCTCCCCATGTCGGCGAATTTGCGCCTGGGCGCACTGGGCGCCAAAAAAAACGGCGCGGGTATTGATTGCCTGCATACGATCCCAAAAGCTTTCGTCCACCTCGTCGATGGACTTGAGTGGGTAAATGCCAGCGTTATTCACCCAGATGCGCAGCCGGCCCTGCCCACTCGCCTCGGCCGCTAGCCGTTCGAGTTGCTCACGGCAACTGACGTCGGTAGCGACGAAGTGCACGTCCAAGCCTTCGTGCACTAGCTCATCGGTGCGCTCGCGGGCCAGACTGCCGATCACCACCCGAGCACCGGCCTGGGCCAGACGTCGGGAAATGTCCAGGCCGATGCCAGAGCTACCTCCGGTGACCACTGCTACTTGGCCACGCAGGTCCAGCAGACTCTCGAACGGTGTCTCAGTAAGATGCTGGTATTCGATAACGTCCATTGGCACTCCTCAGGCTGTTGCCAGGGCCATGATCTGCTGCGGTGCGACTTGCTCACCGTCGAGAACGCCCTGGCAAGTGCCACGGGCCATGACCATCACGCGATGGGAAAGGCCTATCACCTCGTCCAGGTCCGAGCTCACCACCACGACGGCCGCACCACTGGCGGCGAGGTCGGCGATCAGCTGGTAGATCGCGGCGCGGGCCCCCATGTCTATGCCACGGGTCGGCTCGTCGAGGATGATCACCTTGGGTTCACGGGCGATCCATTTGGCGATTACTACCTTCTGCTGGTTGCCGCCAGAGAGCTTGTCCAGAGGCTTGTCCGGATCGCCCTTGACGCCGAGGGTGGCGATGCGCTCGCTGGCGAAGGCATCAATCCTGCCCCGCGTCAGCAACCCTCGAATGCCGAGGCGGTCAAGGTTGCAATAGGCCAGGTTCTCGGCGATCGAATGGTCCAGCACCACGCCTTCGGCCTTGCGGTCCTCGGGCACCAGCACCACGCCGGCGTCAATCGAGCCACGCACACCGTCCAGACGCAGGACGTGACCGTCGACTATCACCTCGCCGCTGGCCACCGGGTCGACTCCGGCAATTGCCCGGATCACCTCGCTACGCCCGGCGCCGACCATACCGGCGATTCCAAAAACTTCACCGGCGCGCACCGAGAACGAGATGTCCTGAAAACGCTTGCTGCGGCAGGTCAGGTGACGCACCGTCAACACTTCTCGGGCAAGGGGCGCTGCGATGACCGGGAACAGCCGTTCGATCGAACGGCCGACCATCTGTGCCACCAACACGCCCACCTCAACATCTGCTTGAGCGTGATGGGCGACCAGGTGGCCGTCACGCATGACTACGATGCGGTCAGCAATACGGCCGATTTCTTCCATTCGGTGGCTAATGTAGATGAACGAAACGCCTTCGCGCTTGAGCGCCTCGATCTGCTCGAATAGCCGTTCAGTCTCCTCCCCGCCCAGCGCAGCGGTGGGCTCATCAAGGATCAGCAGCTGTGAGTTCAGGGTCAGGGCTTTGGCGATTTCCACCAACTGCTGAGCGGCAATGCTCAGCTCGCGTACCAGTGTTTCCGGCGAAATGTCCAGGCCCAGGCGCTCGAGCTGCACCTGTGCCTCAAGGCGCATGCGCCGGCGGTCCACTACGCCATTGCGTGTAGGCAGATGGCCAAGGAAGATGTTCTCCGCCACGCTCAGCTCAGGCAGTAGCTGAATCTCCTGGTGGATCATGATCACCCCTTGGGCGATGGCATCCTTCGGGCAGGTCGGCGCATAGGGCTGGCCCTCCAGGGTCATGCGGCCACGGCTCGGGCACAGGGAGCCGGCGATGATCGACGACAGCGTGGACTTGCCAGCGCCGTTTTCGCCAAGTAGCGCCAACACTTCACCGCGCCCGATTTCCAGGCTGATGCTCTCCAGCACACCAATACCGTTGAATGACATCCCCAACTGGTCGGCGCGGAAGAATGGCGCGTGCGTGCTTGCCATTTTCATGCTCGGCGTCCTTTTCATGGGTGACGGGCGATGAACGTCTCGACGTTCTCGCGGGTGGTGACGAATGCGGGCAGCGCCTGATGCTTCTCCACCGGCGCGCCAGCCTTGAGGGCAAGTGCAGTACGCAGGGCGATACGGCCCATCTCCACAGATTGCTGAGTGATGGTCATGTCCATCTTGCCGTCACGGACCGCCTCCAGCGCAGGACGCAGGCCGTCGTAGCCAAAAATCCACACCTTGTGCTGTACGTTGGCCACGCGTACGGCCTGGGCGGCGCCCAGGGCGGGGGCATCTGAGCGGCCAACGAAGACATCGATCTGCGGATGCTTCTGCAACATGTCCTGGGCCACCTTGAAGCCGTTATCCTGCAACCAGTCGGTGGGTTTGCGATCGATGATCACCATACCCGGGGTCTTGGCCAGTTCGACGTCGAAGCCGTCGGCGCGGGTCTTCTCGGTGGTGTCGCCAAGGGTGCCCTGGAGCAGGCCGACCTGCGCCTTGCCACCGGTCAGTTTCACTACCTGGCGCGCCAGCTCGGCGGCAGCAGTGGTGTTGTCAGTGGAGACGTACGCATCACACTCGACGTTCTTCGGGAAGTTATCGACGCACACCACCGGTACACCCTGCTGTTTGGCCAAGCGTACTGGTACCGCCGAGGCAGCAGAGCCGGTGGCGGTGTACAGCAGTACGTCGATACCCTTGCTCAGCAAGTCCTGGATCTGGCTGACCTGACGCGCGGCGTCGGCCTGCGCGTCAACGACCAGCACCTCCTTGATGCCATCTTTTGCGGCCTGCTCCAGCACGCCGTCACGCACCATCAGGTAGAACTCCCATTGCAGGCTGGGGATCGACATACCGACTTTCAACGGTTTGCCTTCAGCATTGGCCAAGGCGGGCAGTAGCAGCAGGGCAAGAAAAACGCGCACACGCGAAGAGAAAACGTTCATTACACGCCTCCAGAATTGTTCTGATTGTCAAAGGCTGCTGAGGGGGTTACGCGGTCTTTCGCTTCATGGCATCGAGCATCACTGCAGCGGCAATGACAGCACCAATGATCACTTGCTGAACGAAGGGCGAGATACCGGCCAGGTTCAAGCCGTTGCGCAGTACGCCGATGATCAGGACGCCCACCAGAGTGCCGACCACGCTGCCAGCGCCGCCCTTGAGGCTGCCGCCGCCGATCACCACCGCTGCGATCACATCCAGTTCGTAGCCGACCCCGGCGCCTGCACCGGCGGTGTCAAGGCGCGAAGTGAGGATGACCCCACCCAAGGCGGCGGTGATACCGCAGATCACGTAGACGATGGCGGTATGGGTCTTGACCCGTATGCCCGACAGCTTGGCCACCTTGGCGCTACCGCCGATTGCGTAAAGACTGCGCCCGGCCACGGTAAAGCGCAGCACGAACCAGAACAGCAGGGCCAAAACCACGAAACAGGCCACAGTCAGCGACACCACGCCGGCGTACCGGATGATGGAAAGGTTGCCGAACCATTCCGGAAAGCCGCTGATCTGCGTACCGTCGGTAACCATGTAGGCCAGGCCACGGGCAACGGACATCATTGCCAGCGTGGCGATGAACGAAGGCAAGCCGGCACGCACCACCAGCATCGCAGTGACACCGCCGCAGGCTGCGCCAGTAAGCAGTGCCGCGCCGATTGCCAAGCCCATGGGAAGGCCCATGACGTGCTCGGCCCAACTCATGACCATGATCGACACGGCCAGCACCGCCCCAACCGACAGGTCGATCCCACCGATCAAGATAACCAGTGTCATACCCAATGCCATGATGCCCAGCACGGTCACCTGGTCGAGGATATTGAGGAGGTTGCTCAAGGTGAGAAATGCGTCGGTGGTCAGGCTGAGCACGACGCAAAGGAGGACCAGGCCGAGCAACGGACCGGTGATACCCGACGCCTGGGCGTTGAGCTTTAATGAAGGTGGCATCAGGCGCACCTTGGAACTGAAGCCATACATACGAACACCACTTCTTGTATTTATTTGAGGGGTACGAGCATTAATTGCAGTCAGGCTGCCAATTCTCTGAAGCGCCCACCCATGTAAACGAGTGGCGACTCCAGCGACTGGGTGATGACGTTCACGACATTACCAATGAAGATGGTGTGAGAGCCGTATTCCACCGCCTGGACGACTTCACAGAAGATCGAAGCCTGGGCGTCGGCCAGGTAGCGCAGCCCGTTGACGCCTACAGCCCAGTCGCCATCGACGAAACGCCGGTCTCGCAGTTCAGGCTTGCTGAAGATTGCGCACAGGGCCTCATGCTCCTTCTGCAACATGTTCACGCAGAACAGGCCAGATCGCTTGATAATTGGTGACGCACTGGAACTACGGTTGACGCAGACCAGCGCAGATGCGGGGTCCATCGAAACCGAGGAGAACGCGGTGGCAGCCAGGCCGTGCGGGCAGCAGTGCTCGTCGACAGTGGTGACCAACGTGACCGATGAGGCGAAACGCCCCATGGCGCTGCGAAACAGATCGGCGACATCCTGATTGCCGTGGGTGGTTTGATTCGATGCAACTGACATCATTCAACTCCTCTTAGCGTTGAGCCTGTTGCCATGTTAAGGAGCGTTCTTACCTGACAAGTATTCGATTTTCCCGGAATGACTTTTCAGCGCATTTGAAAAGCCACCCTCTGTATTGGTCGCCTTCAAGCCATTACATTGCCAAGCTTTAAGCAAGCGTGAAAAATGAAGCGATAGCACGCAATAACGACAACGAGGTAACGCCATGGCAGACAGACTCCAAGACCTACGGCTGTTCAGGCTGGTGGTACAGAGCGGCTCATTGTCGATGGCCGGGCGTCAGCTTGGCCTTTCGCCAGCGGCCATGAGTGGCCGTCTCAAGGCGATGGAGGAGTTCTATGGTCTCCGCCTGCTCAAACGCAACACGCGTGGGTTGAGCCCCACCGCCGAAGGGTTGTACCTATTCGAATCGGCGCAGAAGATCCTGGAGGACGTGGAGGCGCTAGACAGCGTCATCCGTGGCGGTAGCGCGCAACTGCGCGGCACCATAGGCGTAACCTGCCCCACCGACCTCGGCCGCCAGTGGGTCAGCCAACTGGTCGATGCTTTCGTCGAGGAGCACCCCCATGTGACCGTGCGGCTATTCTTCACCGACCGCTTGCTGGATTTCGTCGAGTCCGGATCGGACATCGCGATCCGCTATGGCAACCTGCCCGACAGTACCTTGGTGGCGCGTTCGTTGGGGGGCGACCGTCGCATTGTCTGCTGCTCGCCAGATTACCTGGCATGCCACGGTACGCCGCAGTGCCCGGAGCAGTTGCAGGAGCACAATTGCTTGATCCATCTACAGGCGGATTTCCCCCAGGACAAGTGGCGCTTCACTCGTGACGGGGAAACGTTTTCGGTGCACGTCCGGGGTAATCGCTTGGTCAACGATGGTTTCACCCTGCGCCAATGGGCGCTGCAAGGGTTGGGCATCGCCTGGAAGTCGGTCTGGGAGGTTGCCGAAGATATTCACGAGCAGCGGCTGGTGCCGCTGCTGGAGGATTTCAGCTGCCCAGCGACCGGCTTCCACCTACTGACCGAGGGTGGTAAGAAACTGCCCCAGCGGGTACGGGCGTTCGTTGATTTCGCAGTGCGCTATTTCAACGAACTGGAAACACCTGCGCGCCACCTGCTCAAGCCTGTAGGGCATTAAAGAATCAAGAAGCCCTGCAACCGACATGAGGCCAGCATCGACCGTTTTTACATCCATGCCAGCCTCGCCATGTCTCGGAACACCGGCCCGAGCGCGTCTAGCATCTTGCCGTACACCTCTCGCCGCTGCCGGTACAACCCGTACCTCGATTTGTCCGGCAGCGTCACCCCATTCACCGTCCCCACCATGCGTCCAGCAGCCTTATTCAGGTCGGTGAACACCCCAGCTCCGTGACCAGCCAACAGCGCCGCCCCCCGGGCCGCGGCCTCGAATACCCCATGACGACGATAAGCCAGCCCTAGCACGTCAGCCTTGATCTGATTAAACACCTCGCTCGAGGCCCCCCCACCCACCACCAGCACATCAGCTTCGACAGGCCTCAAGCCAGTACCCAGCATGGCCTTCAGAAAACCGGCGTACTCAAAGGCGGTAGCCTCGACCATCGCCCGTTGCATGTCGGCCAGGCCGTGCTGCCAGGTCAGGCCAACAAAGGCACCGCGCATATCTGCAAACAACGGCAAATGACGGCCACCCATGTGCGGCACAAACAACAACGGTGGCACCTGTGTGAGCTCTCGCAATGCCGCGCTTACATCCTGGGGCGGGCGGGCTTGAGCTCGCAGCGACTCCAACCAGTCACAGCACAACCCGCCGCCACCGACGTAACCGGCGTTGTAATAAAGCCCCGGTATGCAGTGGCGTAGGGTCAGCAATGTGTGGTGGTGATGGTCCACGGTGAAGTCGTCACGTACAGCGCAGAACACAGAGCCGGTGCCAGCAATGTCTACTAGCTGCCCTGGCACTGACACGCCACTGCCCAGTAAGGTCGCGGCGACATCACCGCATCCGGCGAAAACCGGCGTACCCTGAAGAAGACCAAGCGTGTGGGCTATGCCGCGGGTCAGACCACCAATCCGCTCCCACGGTTCTACGACGCGCGGCAGGTGAGCTGGGTCAAGCTCTAAGGCACGGACTAAGTCCAGGTTCCAGCCGCTGGCGGGAACATCGGCAAAACAGTTGAACCCCAGGCAAGTGGTATCCATGAACGCTGCTTGCCCGTCCAACCCACACAGGCGCCCGGTCACCAAAGCACAAGGGACCGTCAATTTGCACAAGCGTTGGTAGAGATCTGGCTGTTGCTGGCGGATCTGCAGCCACCTGGCGCCGTGGCTGGCAATTAGTTGGCTACCCGAGCGCGCCACGATCTGTTCCTCATGGGGCCGCAACAAGGCCACGCTTGAGGCGCAGGACAGGTCGAGCCACGCATCGCAGGACGTGGCGGGTTCCCCCATGGCATCCACCGCGCAAAGTCCGGCCATCTGCCCACACAATGCGATACCGGCGACCTGCGCCGGGCTTGCCCGGGCTTCGTCAAGTGCTTGCCGGATAGCCGCCAGCGGTGCATCGAGAAACCCCTCTCGAACCATGCCCATCCCGGCCCGTCGTACCATCGGCATATCGCCCACACGCGCGACACCACGCAAGGTACCCTGGGCATCGACGGCCACGGCGCGGGTGCTGGAGGTACCAAGATCAACACCGACGAGAATCGCCTGGCTGCTCACGTTGCGCACCTCGACCAAAGTCACCGCAGCACAGTCACGGTCATTTAACGTGCACGTGCTCGACGAGAAAATCCAGAACCGCGCGAACCCGCAGCGGCACATAGCCGTCCTGGCCGACGAACACTGCATGGACCTCTTCCAGGTCGCCTGGGTTGTACGCCTCCATCACCGGTACCAGACGCCCCTCGGCGATGTCCTCACGCACCCGGAACGCGGCCAACCTTGCCAGCCCTGTGCCATTGAGCGCCAGGCGGCGCAAGGCTTCGCCATCACTAGCCTGAACGTTCCCCGCCGTGACTACCTTGATCACCTGACCACCGTCCTCCAAGGGCCAGCCATTGAAGGCTCGAGCATAGTTGGCCGTCAGCAGATTGTGGCGCTGCAGCGCTGCGGGACTGTCCGGAACACCATGAACTTGAAGATAGTCGGGCGCGCCAACGATCACCATCCGCGTGTGGCCGAGCTTCCGAGCGATCAGGTTGGAGCTTTTCATGGGGCCTGCTCGTACAGCGATATCGGTGCGCTGACCGACCACGTCGATCACCTCGTCGGTCAGCACCAGATCGAGCTTCACTTCTGGCAGGTGCTCAATGAGCAATGGGACCAACGGCAACAGGTAGTGATAACCGAACGCCATGTTGGCATTGATGCGCACCCTTCCTCGTGGCGCATCCTGGGATGCAACGTTGCGCTCCAGTTCATCCAGGTCGGCGAGTAGACCCAAACCACGCTCGTAGTAAGCACGACCTTCATAGGTCAGGCTCAACTGCCGGGTTGAACGGTTGAACAGTCGTGACCCCAACCTCCCTTCCAGCCGTGCAACCAGCTTGCTCACCGCCGAGGGCGTTATACGCAGGTCTCGCGCCGCCGCCGAGAAACTTCCGGCCTGGACAACACGCACGAAAACCTCCAGTTCACCGGAACGGTTGATATCAAGTCGGGCCATTGCTGATCCTTGGGCACAAGTATGCAAAGCTTAACTTGCGGCGCGAGGGCTGGGCAGGCCGCGCCTGGTTAAAACTGTTTTCGAAATCAATGAAAAGCGAGGTAACTCCCTCGAGATAGACCGATTGACGTTCCAGTCCCTTACACGAACTCAATTCACAATTGATATGAATTATCTGGATCTACAGCACAACCTGAAGCTGTCATAGGCTGGGCGTCATTTCTTGTCTTGCGATCCTTAGCCATGAATCCTACTTTGCAGAGACTTGCCTCTGGAGGCCTGAGCATCGGCCTCGAACTGCCTTTGGACAACGATTGGAACAGCATGCGCGAGCAGTCTCGTCAGCGGGCAGGGACACCGTTCGGGATACCCGATCTAGCCCACCACGCGCGCCTGGCCACCCTCGCTGACCGCCTGGGATTCCGAGCTCTTTGGGTACGTGACGTGCCTCTGTACGATCCAAAATTCGGCGATGCTGCACAGGTATTCGAGGTATTCACCTACCTAGGTTTCCTCGCCGGGGTGACCCGCAATATCTTGCTCGGCACCGCTGCAGTGGTGTTACCGATCCGCGAACCGTTGCTGACCATGAAGGCAGCTGCCAGCGCAGACCTGCTAAGTGGCGGACGCTTGTTGCTGGGGGTGGCCAGTGGTGATCGACCGGTGGAGTACCCGTTGTTCGGCCGCGACTTCGATAACCGTGGTGAGGCGTTTCGCAAGCAAATCACCCTGCTGCGTGAATGGCGTAGTGCCGATTTACCGGCTGGCGTCGAAGTACTTCCGAGGCCGCTCCAGCCTTTACCGCTGCTGGTGGCGGGCCTGGCACAACAGAGCCCAGCCTGGGTCGGCGAGCACTTGGACGGCTGGCTGGCCTACCCTGGCACTCCGACCGAACACGTGCGCCGCGCGGGGGTGTGGCGTGAGGTGGCGGGTGACAAGCCATACGTGTCGTTCATCCACCTGGACCTGGATGAAAACCCCGACGCGCCGCTGGAGCGTCACCGCTTCGGCTGCAAGGTCGGGCGAAAGGGGTTGATTGCAGAACTCGAGGCCATGCACGCCGCAGGTGTGGCGCATATTGGTCTGCATTTGCGCCACAACCGACGTCCGTTGGACGAGACACTGGAAGAGTTGGGAACATTCGTGCTACCGCATTTCCATGGCTAGCCGCTTGTTTGATCTGGCGGTGAGCCCGCTCGTCCCGCTAGAGCTGCGCAGGTGGGCCAAGCCATTCATTAATAGGGGCATGACATGACGCAACGTACCTTTCTGATCACAGGAGCCAGCAAGGGCATCGGCCGGGCAATCTCCGAGCAACTGGTGGAAGAGGGCCATCAGGTCGTTGGTATTGCTCGCCAGGCTGATGATGTCAGCTTCCCCGGCGAATTGATCGCCGGGGACCTGAGCGACTCAGAGCGTTTGTTTGCGATGCTGGCGGAATTGACGAAACACTACGAGTTCGACGGCCTGGTAAACAACGTCGGCTTGGTCCGTCCCCAGATGTTGGAAGACGTTGATCTGGCAAGCTTCGATGAGGTTATGCGGGTTAACTTGCACCCCGCGCTGCAGGCGACCCAAGCGCTGCTGCCAGGGATGCGCAAGCGCTGTTGGGGGCGCGTGGTGAACATCTCCAGCCTGACCGTGCTTGGTATTCGCCAGCGCACATCTTATGCGGCCGCCAAGGCAGCACTGATTAGCTTCACTCGCAGTTGGGCGCTGGAACTGGCACAAACCGGAATCACAGTTAATGCGGTCGCTCCAGGGCCGGTCGAGACCGAACTGTTCCGCGGCGGTAATCCGGTGGGCAGCGCAGGCGAAGCTGCCTATATCGCCGCGGTGCCGATGGGGCGGCTAGGGCAGCCACAAGAGGTCGCGTCGGCAGTGGCCTTCCTGCTCGGAGAGGGCAGCGCTTTCATTACTGGGCAGACAATCTACGTTGACGGTGGCGCATCGATCGGTCGAAGCGGTCTTTGATAACAGGAATAGCGCCCTAATTGCGAGGCTTGGCCAACCAACGGAAGCGGGTTGGCTTGAGCCTAACGGCCCACTCGAAATCAAGAACATCATCTGACTCATGAGCAGGGCTTGTTGGGGGCTTAGCGGGTGGCAAGTCAGAGCGGCCTGTATTGACTGGATCGGAGACCCCAATCGATACCCCCATTGAGGTAGCGGTGTTGGTTAAAAGGCTCAGGGATACGATCGAGCTGTCTCTAACCTGTTTACTCAGCACAGCACAAACGTTTACCAAATTGGATGTTCACCTAACAGCGACCTTATGTCCTGAAGTTCAGACATGCGGCACCTTTACGATCGTGGTGAGCAAATAACCTTCTTTTAATCTAAAAGCTTCAGCCTTAGTTTTCAGCCTCGCCAAAAACCGTAAGACACCCCGGGCGTGCCAAGTGACAGGCCCATCACACTTTTATGCCCGCACAGATGAAGAAAACGACCAACACTCTTAGAGGCAACACACATGACTATCCACTGGAGTTTTGACCCTGTCCTGGTGACTTTCGGGCCATTCACTATCCACTGGTACGGGGTACTTTTCGTCGGAGCATTCCTGGCTGCGCAAAGAATACTCAGAGGCATCTTCAAGGCTGAGGGCGTCAACCCGGATTACGCAGAGCGGTTATTTTACTACGCGGTTGTCGGCGCCATAGTCGGCGCGCGACTTGTCCATTGTTTCCTTTACGACCCTGAATACTATCTCAGCAATCCTTGGTCGATCCTCCGTGTTTGGGAAGGTGGCCTGGCTAGCCACGGTGGAATGATCGGTGTACTGATTGGACTATGGTTTGGATCTCGATCATTGAGATCGGAGATGCCCCTCCTCTGGCTGATCGACCGAGCAAGCCTTCCCGCAGCATTGGGATCAGCGTTTGTACGGATCGGCAATTTTGTGAATTCTGAGATTCTGGGCAAGCCTACCTACTCAGACTGGGGCGTCGTATTTCAGTCTGTTGATGCAATGCCACGCCATCCCGTTCAGCTCTATGAGGCGGTAGCCTATCTGCTGACGTTCTTGGTTCTGCTTGGTTGCTACAAAAAATTCAAGCACAGCACTCCCCATGGCCTGTTGTTTGGAGTGTTCTTGACCCTGGTGTTTTCGGCACGCTTGGTCCTCGAGTTTTTAAAGGAGCCACAGGCCGCCTACGAGGCCTACCAGCTGTTCAGCACAGGTCAATACCTAAGCCTTCCAATGGTATTGATAGGCGGGATGCTGACCTGGTGGTCGATCGCTTGTATTGCACGCGATGACAAGAAAATGGCTGGGTCAGCACAGGCTTAACCCAAGCGGTGTGGAGAAGGTGGATGATGCGTGTGGATGAAGGCGCAGTCTGCCCCCTAACGCGCACAGAAGCAGTCTTTATAGGCAGGGGCTCCCGCTCTCAGTTCGCCGGGGAAGCTGGCATCCCCAGCCTGGCGAGCGATACCAACGACTTGATGGCGCTCCTCCGCCAGTTGCTCGGAGATTGCCCGGCCGATGCCTTTGCTGGCTCCTGTAATAAGAAAAGTACGTTGCGTCATTGCATGTCTTTACCATTAGTGTTTCTGCAGACGATGCAATATGGCTTGACCCACCTGGGCCGCTGACGCCGGGTTCTGCCCAGTGATCAATTCGCGGTCGATGACAACATTAGGCGCCCACGGCGACGGGTTGCTCTTATACTGCCCGCCAGCTCGCTCCAGGGCGGTCTGCGGATAGAACTTCATCTGCCCTCCGCCGAGCAGGCCCTTGGCCTGTTCTTCTTCCTGATTGCTGATGACTGTCATGCGGTAACCGGTATAAATCCAGTCTTCAGGCATTGCTGTCCGGTTCCCGTTCTCCAGTGCCTGGATCAGCTTCTGCGGCCGTTCCAGCGCCGAAAGCAGAGCAATAGGACCGTGGCAGACCAGCGCGGTTGTTTTGCCTTCGGCGTGGAAAGCGCGAAGCAGGCGCCCCAGCGCCGGGTCGGCGAGTAGGTCTTGCATCGGGGCATGGCCGCCAGGCACATAGACTGCATCGAACTTGCTATAACCAATCTGCTCCACGCGGGACAGACTGATCACCGGCGAATGCTTCGCAGAAGTAAGCTGCAGCTGATCCAGCAGCGCCAGATATTGCTCCAGTTGCTTCGGATCGTTGCCGAAGTACTGGGCCGCGGCCGAGCTGCGGTCCAACGTCGGCGCGCGACCGAGGGGAGTAGCGAAGGTTACGTGATGGCCTGCGTCCAGCAGCGTTTTGGTCGGTTCCAGCAGTTCGTTGAGGTAGAAACCGGTTGCAAATGCCTTGCCGTCGCGAAGCTCCAGGTGGCTCTCGTCAGACAGTACCACAAGGACGTTCGCCGCATGAGCGCCCAGACTCGCGCTGCCTATGACAGCAGCCAGGGCCAGTCGTTGGTAAGTGCGCATAGCATTCCCTCCATTCAGGCACAGGCGGGATGCCGTGCACTGACCGACACTTTATTGGCGATCAGACAAGCGATAAATTGGGCCTGTAGAAAAGCATTTTTGCTTTGGAGAACAAAATGGCGCGACGGTTTGGCCACCTGGGGGATGTCGAGGCGCTGCTGGAAGTGGTCGAACGTGGCTCGCTCAGTGCAGCAGCGGTGGCCTTGGCGACCACCCCGTCGGTGGTTAGTCGGGCCATTTCGCGGCTTGAGTTGCACCTGGGGGTGCAGTTACTACGCCGTACCACGCGTCGCTTGAGCCTCACCGACAGTGGCCTGGAATACGTCGAGCAGGCGCGCGCTGCGTTCCAGCAGATCGCCAGCGCAGAGCAAGCCCTGAGCGGCCATGGCGAAGTACAGGGCCGTGTGCGCCTGAGCGCACCGACCACTTATGGGCATCACCGGTTGCCGGCCATGCTGGCAGCCTTCGCCCTGCGCTATCCGAAAGTGCAGGTCGAGTTGAACATCACCAATCGTAATGTCGACCTGGTGGCCGAAGGGTATGACCTGGCTATTCGCCTTGGCGACCTGCCGGACAGTAGCCTGGTGGCGCGTCGGCTAGAGGAGGCTCGACTATGCCTGGTGGCCGCGCCAGCTTACCTCGCGCGTGCCGGCAGGCCGCAATCACTGGCGGAGCTGGCCGGACACAATTGCCTGCCTTTCATCATGCCCAGCAATGGCAGGCCAGGCGTTTGGCAGTTCCGTCAAGGAGAGGAGGAGCTGCTCTTCGTTCCGCAGGGAAATCCGGTGGTGGCGGACGATGTGCTGGGGTGCATCTCACTGGCCGAGCAAGGTGTCGGGATCTGCCAGACCTACGAGTTCATAGTCGCAGAACGCCTGCAGCGGGGCCGGTTGGTGCGCTTGCTGGAGGATTACGAGGGGGCCCGACGGCCCTTCTCGGTCATCTATCCGCCACATCGCCAGCTGTCGGGGGCTAGCAGGGCATTGATCGATTCTTTGATGACAACGGGCCGCAAAGCGGCACTCGATCCCAGCATCTAAGCTGAGGTTCAGCGCCCTTCTCGCCCCGAGCCGACACCATGCCCCACCCCACTCGTTTCGACTGGCAACGCTGGTTACCCGGCCTGGTCACCCTGCTCCACTACAAGGCAGCCTGGCTACCCAAGGACATCGCCGCCGGCCTGGTGCTCACCACCATGCTGGTGCCTGTGGGCATCGCCTACGCCGAGGCTTCCGGCGTCCCCGGCATCTATGGCCTGTACGCCACCATCATCCCCCTGTTGGCCTATGCCCTGTTCGGTCCCAGCCGTATCCTGGTGCTGGGCCCGGACTCGGCGCTGGCCGCGCCGATCCTGGCGGTGGTGGTGCAATACGCGGCCAGCGACCCGCAGCGGGCGATCGCCATCGCCAGCATGATGGCCTTGGTCGCCGGGGCGTTCTGTGTGATTGCCGGGCTGCTGCGCCTGGGTTTTATCACCGAGTTGCTGTCCAAGCCCATCCGCTATGGATACATGAACGGCATCGCCCTGACCGTATTGATCAGCCAGCTGCCCAAGCTGTTCGGCATCAAAGTCGACAGCGAAGGGCCCTTGCGCGACCTTTGGTCCTTGGGCCAGGCGCTATACGCCGGCCAAGGGCACTGGCCAAGCTTTGTCGTGGGTGCCGGTAGCCTGGCGCTGATTCTGCTGCTCAAACCGTTCAAGCGCCTGCCGGGCATCCTGATCGCCGTGGTACTGGCGACGCTGGCAGTGAGCGTGCTCAACCTCGATCAGATGGGCGTCAAGGTACTCGGGCAATTGCCCCAGGGCCTGCCCGGCTTCGTCTTCCCCTGGGTCAGCGACATTGACCTGGTCGAGGTGCTACTGGGCGGGATTGCAGTGGCGCTGGTGTCGTTCGCCGACACCAGTGTGCTGTCACGCTCCTATGCCGCGCGCCTCAAGATGCCGGTGAACCCCAACCAGGAAATGTTCGGCCTGGGCGTGGCCAACCTGGCCTCGGGGCTATTCCAGGGCATTCCGATCAGCAGCAGTTCATCGCGCACCCCAGTGGCCGAAGCCGCCGGCTCGCAGACCCAGCTCACCGGCATCATCGGCGCGCTGGCGGTAACCCTGTTGCTGCTGGTAGCGCCCAATCTCATGCAGCACCTGCCCAACAGCGCTTTGGCTGCGGTGGTGATTGCCGCTGCACTGGGGCTGTTCGAGTTTGCCGACCTCAAGCGTATCTTCCGCATGCAGCAGTGGGAGTTCTGGCTGTCGTTCACCTGCTTTGTCGGCGTGGCAGTGTTCGGCGCCATTCCCGGTATCTGCATTGCCGTGGTGGTGTCGGTGATCGAGTTCCTGTGGGACGGCTGGCGGCCGCACCACGCGGTGCTTGGCCGGGCGGATGGGCTGCGCGGTTACCATGACATGCAGCGTTATCCACAGGCCCGGCGTATTCCAGGGCTGGTGCTGCTGCGCTGGGACGCGCCGTTGTTCTTTGCCAACGCCGAGCAGTTCCAGAACACAGTGATGGCGGCGGTAGACGCGTCGCCAACGCCGGTACAGCGGGTGGTCATTGCCGCTGAGCCGGTGACCAGCATCGATATCACTTCGGCGGACATGCTGGCCGAACTGGACCGGGCACTGGAGGCGCGGGGGGTGGAGTTGCAGTTCGCCGAAATGAAGGACCCGGTGAAGGACAAGATGCGGCAGTTCGAGTTGTTCGAGCATATGGGGGAGAAGGCCTTTCATCCAACGGTGGGCGCAGCGGTGGATGCCTACCTGGAAGAGAGCGGGGTTGATTGGCAGCCCTGAATGGCCTGGGGGAGCGGCCTTAACTGCGAAGAAGCCCGCGCCGATTCCGAAGCCGGTCAATCCAGATCAACATGGCGCTGGCGTACACCGACACCGCCAGAAACAGCGCCATACGCACCGCGAACGCCTTGTACACATCCTGCCCACCTGCACTGTCCTGCACCGATTGCCCCAGCAAGATCAACATGGTCGTCAGGCAACTGACCCAGTACGCCGGGCTCTGCCGATTCGGCACGGCCTGGTACAGCCGCCGCGCCTGCCAAAGGGCGAACAGCAGCACCCACAGGAAGAACATCCACAGGTGCACGAACAGGCTCAACGCCCCCCACAGCAGTATCGCCAACACGCCAGCAAGCAAGGTTGAGCCGATCAGCTCCCGGCTGGCGTGCCGCGCACGGGTTTCGCCGGCCTGCTGCCCTACGCTGACTGCTTTCATGATCAGCGGCATGTACTGGTCCGGGGCGATCAGCGCCAGCAGAAAGGCCGGCATCACGATCAGCGTGGCACGCAGCGCCACCCAGCTGACATGCTCGCTGCCCAGCAGCGGCGGCACCGGTTGTGCTGGCGCATTGGCAGGTTCAGGGAACAATGTATGCGCCACCGACGTGCCCAGCACTGCCAGCAGCATGCCTTTGGCCAGCGCTTCGACCACCGACAATGCCAGGGTGAAGTCACTGGTGCCGGCAGCAGCGATCATGGTCAGGCCGACCACCAGCAGGTTGGCCAGCAGGCCGTTGCCGCCCTTCAGTGCATAGCGCAAGGTCAGGAAAACACCCACCCCGACCAGTAACACCCCGGCCAACGGCGCATGGCGCAACAGCGGAATCAGCAGCAACCCGCTGCCGCAAGCGAGCAGCACCAGTAGCGCCAGGGCCGGTGCTGCACGCAGGGGCAATGGCTGACTGCGCATGGCCAGCAACAGTACCGCAAACACCGGTGCCAGGATCGGCACCGGCAAGCCGATACCAAAGCTCACGGCCAGGCACAGCGATACGCCCCAGGCCAGGCGCAGTCCCCGCAGGCGGCGCCATTCAATAGGCATACGACAGCCAGCTCATCAGCCACATGAACAACCGGCCTAGCAGGTTCAGTGGGTTGCCTTCGCTGGGCAGGGCCATGACCTCGGCCTGACCACCGACCCGCAGCATGGTCTTGTCCTGAAGCTGGTCGCGCTCCAGCTCCACAATCACTGGGAAGCGCTGCGCCGAACGCAGCCACTCGCGGCTATTCTGCACGGTCGGCAGCGTACCCGGCGGCGTGCTCTGACCCACGCTCACGCCATAGCCAATGCTGCGTATACGCCCTTTCAACACGGTGCCCGGCAGCGCATCGAGCACCACCAGCACCGGGGTTTCAGGGCGCAAGCGACCGAGGTTGTTCTCGGTCATGTCGGCACTTATCCACACATCATGGATACTGATCAGGCTCATCATCGGGCTGCCCGCCCCGACATAGTGGCCAACGTCTGTGCGCAGGTCGGTGATCAACCCGTTCGCGTCGGCACGCACGACGGTACGGGCAAGGTCCAGGCGGGCCTTTTCCACATTGGCCGCAGCACTGCGCAGCTGGGCGTTGTCTTCCTGTGCCCCGCCCTGCTGCTCACGGGCGCGCTCTACCTCTGCGCGGGCTGCCGCCACTTGGCTGATGGCCTGGTCGCGGGTGGCCTGGGCGCCTTCCAGGCGGCGCACCGACACCGTACCGGGGTCCTCGTCAATCAGCCGTTTGAGGCGCTCGGCGTCCTGGCGCGCCTTGCGTTCGTTGGCCTGGGCGGCCACCAGCGCTGCCTGCGCCGAATCGATGCCGGCGGTACTGGCGCCGATTTGCCGGCGCACGGTATCGAGGTCGGCTTCGGCACGGGCCAAGGCAATGCGGTACTGCTCCTGATCGAGTTCGAACAGCACATCGCCCTGGCGCACCTCCTGGTTGTTGCCTACGGCCACACGCTTGATCTGCCCGGCCACTTCGGCGGCCACCGGGACCACGTAAGCCTGCAGGCGAGCTTGCTGGGTATACGGGGTATAGCGGTCAGCCAGCAAGTACCAGAGCAGGCTGACCGCAATCAGCAGCAGCACCCAGCGCATGCCGCGATCCGGGGCTGACGGGGGCGGCGTTGGCGTGGCGTCGCTCATTCGGTTTCACCTTGTGCATGCGCGGTGGGGGCTGGCTCGTCGAGCAACTCGCCCCAGTCGGTGCGTTGCTGCATTTGCTGGCGGGTGGCCGGGTCGATCGGCGCGCGGCTGGCGTCCCAACCACCCCCCAGGGCCTTGTACAAAGTCACCAGGCTGCTGACCGCGTTGCCACGGCTGACCAGGTAACCGTCCTGTTGCTGCAACAGCAGTTGCTGGGCGTCGAGCACGCGCTGGAAATCGGCGAAGCCTTCGCGGTACTGCGAACTGGCTAGGTTCAGCGAGCGTTGCGCAGCCTGGGAGGCCTGGTCGCGAATGGCAGCACTCTGCAGCGAGCGCACCAGACCGCTGGCGGCATCGTCGGCCTCACGGGCGGCTTCGCGCACGCCCTGGTGGTACAACTCGATCAGTTGCTGCAAGCGGGCATCTTCCACGCGTACGGTGTTCTTGCGCCGGCCATAGTCGAACGGGTTCCAGATCAGGCTTGGGCCAGCCGCCAGGTCGAAGGTGTTGGGCAGATGATTGGCCGATAGAAAGGTCCAGCCGATACTGCCAAGCAAGCTCAGCTGTGGATAAAGATCGGCCTCGGCCACCCCGACCAGCGCCGACTGCGCCGCCACTGCCTGCTCGGCGGCACGGATGTCCGGGCGGCGCTGCAGCAGGCTGGCCGGTACATCCTGCAGCACTGCCCGATCTGGCAAGGGCAGTTGGCCATGGCCGGCCGCCAGCTGCGGCAGCGGCCCAGGCGGGCGGCCGAGCAGCGAACACAGCACATTGCGCAGGGCATTGAGCTGGTTCTCGAACTCGGGAATGGTGGCCTGGGTCGCCAGGTATTGAGTACGCGCCTGCTGCCAGTCGAGTTCGTCATTTTCACCGTGGCGGAACAACCGCTCGGTGATCTCCAGGCTACGCGCCTGGCGCTTGGCGTTCTCTTGGGCGATAGCCAGCCGAGCTTCGGCGGTACGCAGAGCAAAGTAAGTGTCGGCCACCTGCGCACGCAGCAGCACCATGGCGTCGGCGTAATTGGCCTGGGAGGCAAAGTAGACGGCGTCGGCACTTTCGATGGCGCGACTGAAGCGGCCCCAGAAATCGATTTCCCAGCCGATGTCGAAACCGACGCTGGATTGCCAGAACACCGAATCACGGGCGGTGGAGGTACCTGACTGGTCCTGCTTCAGATACAGGCTCTGCGCACTCAGTTGCTGCAACTGTGGATAACGCCCGGTCTGCACGATCGCCAACTGGGCGCGAGCCTCCGCGATACGCAGGCCCGCCACGCGCAGGTTGGTGTTGTTGGCGTCGGCCTCGGCAATTAGCGCGTCCAGCATCGGGTCGGCAAACATCCCCCACCACGCGCGCATGTCAGGGGTGGCGGCGCTACGCCCTGCCTGCTCCAGCAAAGGTGTGCTCCAGCCGTCCAGCCACGGCGCCTGGGGCGTTTCGAAATCGGGGCCGACCTGGGTGCAACCAGCCAGTAGCATCAGTAACACCAGGCCATGGCAACAGTTGGGCATGGCTCAGGCAGCAGGGGGTGCTGGTTGCTCCGGCACCTGCAGCGCAACCCATTGCCAGAACAACACATAGGTCACGCCGAGGATTACCGGGCCAATGAATAAACCGATGATGCCTTTGACCACCATGCCGCCCAGCGCCCCGATCAGTACCACCGGCATTGGTACATCGACCCCGCGCCCCAGCAGCAGCGGCTTGAGCACGTTGTCGGCAAGGCCGGCGACAAAGGTGTAGACGGCAAAAATGATGGTCGCCACCGTGAAGCCTTCGGCGTTGAACACATAAATGATCACCGGCAAGGTCACCAGCGTCGCCGGGGCCTGTGCAATGCCCAGCATGAGGATGACGATGGCCAGCATCCCGGCACCGGGAACCCCTTTGACGATAAAACCAACACCGATCAGCAGCATCTGGATGAAGGCAATGCCGATCACCCCTTGTGCCACCGCGCGAATGGTAGCCGTACACAGCGTGGCCAAGGGTTTACCGCGCTCTGCGCCTGAAACCCGCATGGCGATACGCTGCGCAGCGATTTCACCTCGTTCACCGAAGGCCATGATGACCCCGGAAATGAGGATCGCGCCGATGAACAGCAGGAAGGCCCCACCGGCGCTGGCCGCAGCGCCCAGCACCGTCAGCCCGGCCCCCTTGATCTGGGGCAGCCATTGGTTCAGCACACTGGCCATGTTTTCGGAGGCCGCCAACCACAGCGCATGCACCTTCGGCCCGATCAGTGGCCAGGTCGCCACGGAATCAGGCGGGACCGGCACACTCCAGGCGCCGGTCTTGAGTAGCGTCACCAGGCTGTCCACCGATTCGGCGATGGACATCATCACCAGGTAGACAGGCACCAGCAGCACCACCAGTACCAATAGCACTACCAGCGTCGCCGCATAGCCTTGCTTGAGCCCGGTGCGGCGCTGGATACGGCAATGCAAGGGGTACAACGTAACCGCCAGGATCACCGCCCACAGCATCAGCTCCAGGAACGGCTGAAACACCTGAAAGGCGAAGATCACCAAGGCTGCCACCAGACCGGCCTTGATGAGCACATCGAGCAAGCCCCGCGACAGGGCGCTGTCCAGTTTGAAACTCGACTGCATGATTCACCTCCCGTTACTCAATGCGCCAGCTAGGCGCAATTCACTGGCCCGTTTCAGGGGATGCCTGCACAGGGCTCTCATCGCGCAGCTGCCGCGCCAGGGCCATCATGACCAAGGGCACCACCGCCATCGACAAGGTGATGGCCAGCACCAGCAGGTCGTGTACCTGCTGTGTGAGCACTTGGTGCGCCAGCGCCAGCTTGAACACCACAAAGGCGAACTCGCCCCCCGAGGCCAGCACCACACCCAGGCAAAGCGCCTGGGCCTTGTTGAGCTCGCCCAGCGTGCGCCCCAGCCCATACAGCAAGGGCAGCTTGATCGCCACCAGCAGCACGGTCAGGCCTAGCACTATCAGCGGCATGCCAAAAAGCAGACGCAGGTCGGCGCTCATGCCTACACCTACGAAAAACAGCCCCAGTAGCAAGCCCTTGATCGGCTCGATCTGGGTTTCCAGCTCGTGGCGAAAAGGCGACTCGGCCATCAGCACACCGGCCAGAAACGCCCCCAGCGCCATCGACACGCCCACATGCTCCATCAACCAGGCGGTGCCTAGCACCACCAGCAATGCCGTGGCGGTCGACAGCTCAGGCAGGCCCGACCCCACCGTCCACTTGAATACCGGGGTCAGCAGATAGCGGCCGAAAACGATCAGCAGGCCGATACCGACAGCCACGGCCAGCAACGGCCAGGCCCCTTCGTCGGCAGTGCTGACATCGCCACCGAGCAACGGCACCACGGCAATCAAGGGAATGGCGGCAATGTCCTGGAACAGCAGGATGGCCACGGCCAGGCGGCCATGAGGTTTACCCAGGTCCTTGCGCTCGGCCAGTACCTGCAAGCCAAAGGCGGTGGACGACAGCGCCAGGCCCAGGCCCAGCACGATAGCGGCAGGTTTCGATTGATCGAACAGCCAGAATGCCAGTAGCCCAAGCAGCACTGCGGTCAGCCCCACTTGCAAACTGCCGACGCCAAATAGCGCCCGGCGCATGGTCCAAAGGCGCCGCGGGGAAAGCTCCAGGCCAATCACGAACAACAGCATGACCACGCCCATTTCCGACAGCCGCGCCACGTTGTCCGGGTTGCCCAACAGCCCAAGCACCGACGGGCCAATCAAGATTCCCGCCAAGAGGTATCCCGGCACTGCGCCCATTTTCAGACGCTGCGCCAGCGGCACCAGAAGCACCACAGCCAGAAGAAATACCACCGTCGCCTGCAGCAGGCTGCCGTCATGTGGCATGAGCTCGTACCTTCGCAGCTCCCGGGAGGGAGGGGTTCAGAAGCGTTCTTCGACGACCTTGAACGGGTAGGCGACAGCCTTGTACTTGCCGATCTTGCCGCGTTTGGGCAGCTTCACCAGCTGGTCGCGGGTTATGTCCTGATAGGGAATGCGGCTGAGCAGATGGCTGATGATATTCAGCCGGGCGCGACGTTTGTCGTTGGAATGGGCCACGAACCACGGTGCCCATGCGGTATCCGACGCCTGGAACATGTCGTCCCGCGCCTTGGTGTAGTCATCCCAGCGGGTATACGACTTGAGGTCCATCGGCGATAGCTTCCACAGCTTGCGGCCGTCGTTGATGCGATCCTGCAGGCGCCGGGTCTGCTCTTCGGCGCTGACTTCAAGCCAGTACTTGATGAGGATGATCCCCGAGTCGACCATCACCCTCTCGAACCCAGGGACACCGGCCAGAAACTTGTCCGCTTGCTCGCCGGAGCAGAAGCCCATCACCCGCTCAACGCCCGCACGGTTGTACCAACTGCGATCGAAGATCACCACTTCACCTGCCGCTGGCAGATGGCCCAGGTAACGCTGCAGGTACATTTGCGTCTTCTCCCGCTCGGTCGGCGCGGGCAGTGCTACCACCCGAAATACCCGCGGGCTGACGCGCTCGGTAATAGCCTTGATGGTACCGCCCTTGCCGGCGCCATCACGGCCTTCGAAAACAATGCATAGCTTCAGGCCCTTGGCCACCACCCACTCCTGCAGCTTCACCAACTCTACATGCAGGCTCTTGAGGGCTTTTTCGTAGGCCTTGCCGCCCAACTTTTCTGATTGCTCCTGGGAGGGCTTCTTCTTGGACGGCTTCGACATGACACTCTCCTGAAGGTGAATGAAGCTTCAGTATGGTCGACGAATACCAGTTTGCCGCTTCGCTTGCAGATTGGTGCAGGGACTGTGGCAGGCTTGTCACTTCACAAATTCCTGAACTGATTATTTGCTGCCAGCGATTTTTCCCCCCGGCAAGCGCCACCAGAATCGCTTCACCACAATCACAAAAACCGTGAGGCCACTCCCGTGGACCAGACACTTCAGGTACGGCAAGCCGCCGCCGACCTTGTTGCCGCCTTCGCCAGCAACGATACCGCCCGCTATTTCGCCTGCTTCAGCGAAGACGCCACCTTCCTTTTCCACACCTTGCCGCAACCGCTACTGTCGCGCCGTGCCTACGAAGATCTCTGGGCCCAGTGGCAGGCCGACGGCTTTACCGTGCTGGCCTGCGAATCGGGTAACGCCCAAGTGAGCCTGCAGGGTGACGTGGCGGTCTTCATGCACGATGTGGCCACGCATATCCGCATTGCCGGTGAAGAACACCAGTTGCGCGAGCGCGAGACCATTGTCTTCCGTCGCCACGGGGACCAGTGGCTCGCCTGCCACGAGCACCTGTCGGTCGTATCACCGGCCTGATCACCTTTATTGCGGCCCTGCCGCCCTGCCATCGCACCCACAAGAAGGCCCGCGCACGCGCCGGCCCACAACAACCGCGCTGGAGCATTACCATGAGCCACTCGACCGGTATCGAGACCAACGGCGTCGAACAGATCCCCGCCGATCAACGCGACGCCTCCCCGCTGGACCTGTTTCGTTTGATCTTTGGCGGCGCCAATACGTTTGCCACGGCCGTGCTGGGCAGCTTCCCGGTGCTGTTCGGGCTGTCGTTCCAGGCCGGTGTGTGGGCCATTCTGCTCGGCGTTGGCGTCGGCGCGCTGATCCTTGCCCCGATGGGGCTGTTCGGCGCGCTGAACGGCACCAACAATGCTGTATCGTCGGGCGCGCACTTTGGTGTACACGGGCGCATCGTCGGCTCGTTCCTGTCGCTACTCACCGCTGTGGCGTTCTTCTCACTGTCGGTATGGAGCTCGGGTGACGCCCTGGTCGGTGGCGCCAAACGCCTGGCCGGCCTTCCGGAAACCGACCTGACCCTGGGCCTGGCCTACGGCCTGTTCGCAGTGCTGGTACTGGTGGTGTGCATCTTCGGCTTCCGCTTCATGCTGTGGGTCAACAAGATTGCCGTGTGGGCTTCGAGCCTACTGTTCCTGCTGGGCATCGTTGCCTTTGCCGGGCCGTTCGATGCGGGCTACGCGGGCAGCGTCAACCTCGGCTAGGCCGGCTTCTGGGCAGCGTTCGTCGGCGCAGCGATCCTGGCCATGAGCAACCCGGTGTCGTTCGGTGCGTTTCTGGGTGACTGGTCACGCTATATCCCGCGTGAAACACCCAAGGCGCGCATCATGCTGGCCGTGATTGCGGCCCAGGGTGCCACGCTGATTCCGTTCCTGTTCGGCCTGTGCACCGCCACCCTGGTGGCCACCCAGGCACCGGACTACATCGCCACCAACAACTATGTCGGCGGCCTGCTGGCCGTTGCCCCTGGCTGGTTCTTCCTGCCGGTGTGCCTGATTGCCGTGATCGGCGGCATGTCCACTGGCACCACCGCCCTGTATGGCACCGGCCTGGACATGTCCAGCGTATTCCCGCGCCTGCTCAGCCGCGCAGGCGCCACGCTGCTGATCGGCGCGCTGGCGATCGGCTTCATCTTCATCGGTCGCTTCACCTTCAACCTGGTGCAAAGCGTGTCCACCTTTGCCGTGCTGATCATCACCTGCACGAGCCCGTGGATGGTGATCATGATTCTCGGCCTGATCACACGCCGCGGCTTCTACCACGCCGATGACCTGCAGGTGTTCACCCGCGGCCAGCGTGGTGGCCACTACTGGTTCCTGCACGGCTGGAACTGGCGCGGCATGGGGGCATGGATCCCCAGCGCGGCGGTCGGCCTGTGCTTCGTCAACCTGCCGGGGCAGTTCGTCGGCCCGCTGGGCGACCTGGCCGCTGGCGTCGACCTGAGCCTACCGGTCACCCTTGGGTTGGCAGGGGTGCTGTACCTGCTATTGCTCAACCTTTTCCCTGAACCTGCTGGCGTGTATGGCCCTCAGGGCCCGCGCTGGGTGCGCAGCAAAAGTACTGCGCACACGCCTGTAACCACTGCCGAAATGGCCTGACTGGAAACCGACCATGACCACTTCCCACTACATAGCCGGCCGCTGGGTCGAAGGCCAAGGCAGCGACTGCATCAGCGTCAACGACCCTGCGCTGGGGCAACCGTTCGCCGAACTGATGGCTGCCAGCGTCGAGCAGGTCGACCAGGCCGTGGCCGCCGCCCGTACTGCCCTGCCCGCCTGGAAAAGCACCGGCGCCAGCGAGCGTGCCGCTTACCTGCGAGGCTTTGCCGAACAGCTTGGTCAGCGCCGCGAAGCGCTGATCACCCTGCAGATGCGCAACAACGGCAAGCCGCGCCACGAGGCAGAGATTGACCTGGACGACGCCATCGCCACCTTCGGCTACTACGCCGAGCTGGCCGAGCAATTGCCGGCAAAAAACCGTGACGTGCCGCTGGCTGCGCCGGGCTTCACCGCCCGCACTCGCCTGGAGCCGGTGGGCGTGGTCGGCCTGATCGTGCCGTGGAACTTCCCGCTGGTGACCAGCGCCTGGAAGCTTGCCCCGGCCCTGGCCGCCGGCTGCACCGTGGTGCTCAAGCCTTCGGAGGTGACCCCGCTGGTCGAGCAGGCCTACGGCCAGATCGCCGACACCTTGGGCCTGCCGGCCGGGGTACTGAATATCGTCAACGGCAAAGCCGAGACCGGTGCCGCGCTGAGCAGCCACAACGGCCTGGACAAACTGTCGTTCACCGGCAGCAACAGCGTAGGCAGCCAGGTGATGCGCAGTGCGTCGGCGCAGTGCCGGCCGGTAACGCTGGAGCTGGGCGGCAAGTCGGCGATCGTGGTGTTCGATGATTGCGATGTCGACCAGGCTGTGGAATGGATTGTCGCTGGCATAAGCTGGAACGCCGGGCAGATGTGTTCAGCCACTTCGCGCCTGCTGGTGCAGGACGGCATTGCCGATGCCCTGCTGCAGCGCCTGCAGGCGGCGCTGGAAAACCTGCGGGTGGGCAACCCGCTGACCGAAGAGGTCGAAATGGGCCCGCTGACCAGCCAAGCCCAGTGGTTGAAGGTTGCCAGCTACTTTGCCACGGCGCGTGAAGAAGGTTTGCAGTGCCTGGCCGGTGGCAAGACACTGGACCGCGACGGCTGGTTCGTCAGCCCGACGCTGTATGCCGATGTGCCGAAGGATAGCCGCTTGTGGACCGAGGAAATCTTCGGCCCGGTGCTGTGCGCGCGGCGCTTTGCTACCGAGCAACAGGCGATCGCCGAAGCCAACGACAGCCGTTTCGGCCTGGTGGCGACGGTGTGCACTGCGGACCTGGAGCGCGCCGAGCGCGTGGCCGATGCGCTGGAGGTTGGCCATGTGTGGATCAACTCGGTGCAGGCGGTGTTCGTCGAGACGTCGTGGGGCGGTACCAAAGGTAGCGGGATCGGCCGTGAACTGGGGCCTTGGGGGTTGTCGGCCTACCAATCGGTCAAGCATGTGACGCGGTGTTTGGGGTGATGGTCGCCAGGTGCCTGTCACAACATTTTCAGCGCCTGTGAAATCGAGCGCCGCCCGCGCGGCGCATCGCGACGCAAGGCCGCTCCCACATCTGTTTCGGGCCAGTTACTCCTGCTCCTTTGGCGCGCGCACCCTTGGTGCAGGGCTGGCGATAGCAGAAGAGCAAATGATCAGCTATCGCTATCGAATGGAACAAACAAGGGGGGCGCGCGCCAATACCACAGGAGTGATTGGCCCGAAACAGATGTGGGAGCGGCCTTGCGTCGCGATGCGCCGCGCGGGCGGCGCTCGATCCAACAGGCGCTGAACTACTCATGGCGAACACATGGTGGCCCTCACCCAATCTCCAGCCATGCATTCCCAATCAATCCCTCGTAAGAAAAATCCCAACCTAAAACCAAATGCTTCAAGAACAACCTGATTGGGAATTATCCTACGCACGGCGCTGCCGTTTCTCTGTTGTTGATTATCAGCATCAGGGCTAATTTCCCTGTGTCGTCAAATTCGGCGACCGGGTGTGAGAGCCTGTGTTGATCTAGCTGCAACCTCAGCGGTAGCTGTGCGCGGGCAGGATTCGTCCTGGCCGGTTTCCTAGATCACCGGTCTCTCACCCCGCGTACAGCTGCCACCCAAACCTGTGAGAGGGAATGGGCATCAGCTCCTGACCGATCTAGGAGTAATGCATGAAAAAAGTAGTCCCTGATCCACCCGCCAAAACCTCCCCCCGCACGTTCTACACCATCAACAACGACATGCCCTCGCCCGAGGCGCTGCTGTACGCTTCCCAATTGCTGCGCGGTATCGAAGACACTCTGGACGAATACATCTGCGGCAATGCCGGCGAGCCTGGCATCGGAATGTTGGTCAATACCGTGCATAACGTGCAGATGGTCAGGGCGCTCAATGAACTGGTCCTGATGCGAGATGTAGGCGAAATCACAGGGCATTGAAAATTGATTTGCGGGTCGTTTCGCAAGACCGCTCCCACAGGGGCCCTGCTAACTCGAAGAGTTATATACAGTCCTGTGAGAGCGGCGATCCAACTTACCCCGAGACGGCCCTTACGCCGATTCATCAGCGGGGCGCGTACCCTCTTGCACCAGCACCATGCTCTGCGGCGAAGACAGCGGAATGCCCTCGTCACGCAACCGCCCAAGAATGGTGAACAACAGGTCGCTCCGGGTCCCCGACACCTGCCGCGGCCCCGCTACATAACCACTCACGCCAATCACCATGCCACTGGCCGTCAGGTCCTTGAACGACACCGACGTCGCCGGGGCATCCAGAATCGCTTCATGTTCGTGGTAGGCCGCCAGCAGCAGCTCGCGCACCCGGTTAGCGTCAGTTTCCAGCGGCAGGGTCAGGGTGATGCCGACCACGCCAAGCGCATTGCCCATGGTCACGTTGCGCACGTTCTGGGAGATGAACTGCGAGTTGGGCACGATCACCGTCGAACGGTCGGACATCTGGATTTCGGTGGCGCGCACGTTGATGCGGCGGATATCACCTTCTACACCTGCCAGGCTCACCCAGTCCCCCACTTTCACCGGGCGCTCGGTCAGCAGGATCAGGCCTGAAATGAAGTTCTGCACGATTTGCTGCAAACCGAAACCGATACCCACCGACAGGGCACTGACCACCCAGGTCAGGCTGGTGAGGTTGATACGCAGGGTCGACATCACCAGCATGGCCAGGAACAGGAAGCCCAGGTACCCCACCAGGGTCACCAGCGAGGCGCGCATGCCAGCATCCATATCGGTTTCCGGCAACAGGCGCTCACTCAGCCAGCGCTTGACCACGCGAATGGCGAACATGCCACCGAGGAAAATCCCCAGCGCCAGCAGGATGTCCTGCGGCACGATGTTCAGGTTGCCGAGCAGCTTGCCGCCGGTCCCGTCCCAGTCGCCCAGGCTCAGCAGCAGCTCGCTCGGGCTGGTGCCCGATGGCATCAGCGTCAGCAACAGTGCCAGGAACAGCACCACGGTACGGCCGATACCGGCCAGGATGGTGCTGGCCTGGGCCTGGTGACGTGGCGCCAGGCCCAGGGTAGAGGCCAGTGCCAGGCCACCGGGCAGGCGTGGTGACAACAAGGTCTCGCACAGGTCACCGAGGAAGGTGGTCAGCAGGTAGGCGCAGGTGACCACAAGGCTGACCCACAGCAACTTGGCCGTGAGGAAGTAGGCCAGCGTCAGGTAGCCGGTGACCAGGGCCAGCAGGATCAGCGTCAGCCAGATGACCATCACGAACGGGATCAAGCCGGCCAGGCCGGTCGGGCGCTCCAGGTCATGCGTACGCAGTGTGCGCCGGTAGCGCAGCAGCGCGCCGGCAAAGGTCATCGCTACCACCAGCGCGGTCAGGCCGTTGACGGCCACGGTCAGCGCCAGGCTGGCGCCAATCACGCTGTTGATACGCTCCATGGTCATCATGCCCATGAGCGCCAGCGCGAGCACCTTAGGGAACCAGCCCAGCGCGCTGGCCACTTCGTCATGAATGGGTGGCAGGCGCCATGACGGGCGCTGCAACATCAGCATGGCACGGCCCAGGCCAGTGATGAAGGCGCTGAACACCACCAACGCGAGCACATGGTTGACCAGGCTGGCGATATCGGAGCCCAGCTCGGCACTGCTCTCAAGCCCCCAGCGCAACAGCGAAACCGAACCGGCGATCGTGCCCAGTGTGGCCAGGCTCACACCCAGTGCCAAGGCACTGCGGCGTAAACGGCCCTCGGGCAGCCACCTGACCATGGCACTGGCCAGCAGGCGTTCTATCCACAGGCGCACCAGGGTCCACACCAGGATGGCAGCTACCAGGCTGGCCATGAACAGCCAGCGATGTTCGGCGCTGAAGGCACTGCCGATGGCATCAGCCACCTCACCGCGCAGGTCACGCAGGCGCGCCACGTCGTCCTGGGTGGGGCGGATGATGCTCTGCCAGAACGCCGGGCTCAGTGGCGTAGCCGCGCGGCTGGTGATCTGCGAGTTGAACTGGCTGCGGCGCAGGTTGACGATCTGCGTAGACAGGTCGCGGGCCGACTGGGTCAGCTTGGTGGCCTGCTGCTGCTGGGCCACCAGGGCCTTTTTCTCGGCCTCGAGGGCTTTGCGCTGTTGGGTCAGGGTGGCCGCCTCGTCTGGCTGCGCCGGGCCAATCACCTTGAGCTTGTCGTCGAGCTTTTCCACATCGGTGGTGCGCTGCGCACTCAGGGCGTCCGCCTGGCGTTGAACCTGCATGGCTGACAGGCGTAACTGCGACAGCACGTCGTCATTGGCTTCGCTGCTAACGCCCTGGCGAATCTGGTCCAGGCGATCGCTCAACTCTTCGATGCTGGCGTTTTCATCCAGTGCGGAGGCTTCGGCGTTGGCCAGGTTGGACAAAGGGGTGGCCGGGGCCGCCCAGGCCGGGCTGGCAAGTACCAGCATCAGGGCCAGCATGGCCATCAGGCCAGGGCAAAAACGAACAAGGCTGACACGCCTCATCGAATATTCCTCTTCACAATTCGATTTGGCGGTGGATTCTACGCGGCTTCAGGGCTTCAGGAGAGTGCCGTTTCTCGCTTCAGCAACTGCTGCTTGCGTTCGACGCCCCAACGGTAGCCGCTGATGTCGCCATCCCGGCGCACCACGCGGTGACAGGGGATGGCCACGGCAATGTGATTGGCTGCGCAAGCCATGGCGACCGCCCGCACAGCCTTGGGGGCGCCGATACGCTCGGCGATGTCGGTATAGCTGACCCGGCTGCCGACCGGCACCTCGCGCAGGGCCTGCCACACCCGCTCCTGGAACGCTGTGCCTTGCACATCCAGCGGCAGGGCCAGGCCCAGCGCCGGGGCTTCGACGAAGCCGACCACCTCGGCGACCAGCCGTTCATAGGCACTGTCACCGCCAATCAGGCGGGCCTTGGGGAACTGGTCCTGCAAGTCGTAAAGCAAGGTTTCGGGGTCATCGCCCAGCAGGATCGCACAGATGCCTTTATCACTCTGTGCCACCAGGATCGCGCCCAATGAACATTGGCCCAACGCGAAGTGAATAGTTGCTCCGGCACCGCCGGCGCGGTACTGCCGTGGGCGCATGCCAAGGCGTTGGTCGGCGCTGGCATAGAAGCGACTGTTGGAGTTGTAGCCGGCGTCGTAGATGGCATCGGTGACCGAGCGCTGGCCGTCTTCCAGATGCGCGCGCAGGCGCCGGGCGCGAAAGGCAGTGGCGTAGGCCTTGGGCGTAACGCCGGTTTCGGCCTTGAACAGCCGGTGCAGGTGGAACGGGCTGACGGCCAGTTGCGCGCTTAGCTGGTCGAGGCTAGGGGTGGGGTCGCCGGTTTCAATCAGGCGGCAGGCACGGGTCACCAGCTGGCTGTGGCGGTTGGTGCTGGCATTGGCGGGGGCGAAGCAGCGTTTACAGGGGCGATAACCGGCGGCTTCGGCGCAGGCAGGTGTGTCGAAGAACTCGACATTACTGCGTTTGGCCAGGCGCGACTTGCAGTTTGGATGGCAGTAGATGCCGGTGGTGCGCACGGCGTAGACGAAGTGGCCGGTGGCAGCGGCGTCGCGGGATTCGACGGCTTGCCAGCGTTGGTTGGAGGTGGTGAACGCAGTCATGGGTAAGCTTCCAGATCGTTGTGGCGTGTGCCCGGAGGGGGGCCGTTACAGGCAATGCCGAAACCTCAGGCCCGCCACAGGTACCAGGCCGCCACGGTGCGGTAAGGCCGCCAGCCGCCGCCCAGCGAGCGCATTTGCGCTGGCGTCGGCGCCTTGTCCAGGCCTTTGAGCCGACGATAGCCCTCGCGCACGCCAAAATCGTCCACCGGCAGAATGTCCGAACGCTCCAGGCTGTAGATCAGCAACATTTCCACCGTCCACCGCCCTACCCCGCGTAACCCTACGAGGCGCTCGATCAACGCCTCGTCGGCCATGGCCAGCGCCGCTTCGCGTGTAGGGACCAGCCCTTCCAGCCGGGCTTGGGCAATGCCTTGGATCGTCGCCATCTTGCTCGCCGAGAAGCCGCAGGCGCGCAGGGTTTGCGGGGCAACCGCCAACAACTGCTCGGGCTGCGGGAACGCATCCTCCGGGAACAGCGCCAGCAACCGCCCGAGGATGGCCTCGGCCGCACGGGCATGCAGCTGCTGGTAGGCAATCGCCCGCACCAGTGCCTCGTACGGTTCGCGCCCAGGCGTAGCCTGGTGCAGACAAGGCCCGGTCGCCGCGATGTGCCGCGACCAGTCCGGGTCCAGTGCCGCCAGGTGTTCGCTGGCTTCGCGGTAAGCCTCAGGGGAAAGGTCGGCCAGAATCATGGCACCTCCATCAGGTCGATTGCAGGTCCAGCTTAGCGCAGCCGTTCATCGGACAAACGCCGGATCTTGCTCGGCTAATTCCTGGCATGCCATTGCCCCGCGCCATCATCCCCGCATAGAATTGAGAACTGTTCACATTCGCACATTCCATGGGACCGGGTCTTCGCAACGATGCAGATCAACGACACGCTCAAACCGGCCGAGGTCGCTCTGCTCTACCAGTCCCACCATGCCTGGCTGCGGGGCTGGCTACGTAGCCGGGTGGGTTGCAGCGAGCACGCTGCCGACCTGGCCCAGGATACCTTCGTGCGCGTGTTGCGCGCGCGCCAGGTGTCGCCGCTCAAGGAGCCGCGCGCCTACCTGAGCAGCATCGCCCGTGGCCTGATGATCGACCAGTTCCGCCGTCGGGCCCTGGAGCGGGCTTATCAGGAGAGCCTGGCTCACCTGCCCGAAGCCGAAGTGCCCAGCGAGGAAGATCGGCTGGTCATCCTGGACGCACTGGAACGCCTGGACCGAGCCTTGCACCAACTCAAACCGCGCGCCCGCCAGGCCTTTCTGCTGGCCCAGCTCGACGGTTTGAGCATTGTGCAGATCGCCCAGGATCTGCAAGTGTCCCGAGCGACCATCGAGCGCGACCTCGCCACCGCCCTGCGCGTCTGCTATCGGTTGCGTTATGTCGACGCCTGATGGCACACCTGCGCAGGCGCAGGTTGACCAGGCCATCGACTGGCTGGTGAAGCTGCGCTTCGACAGGCCCTGCCCGCGTACTCAGCAGCAATTTCAGCAATGGCTGGCCAGCCACCCGCACAACCCCTTGGCCTGGCACCGCGTGAGCATGCTCGGTGACGAACTGGCCGGCCTGCCCAAGGACCTGAGCCGGCGCACCCTGGACGGCAGCCAGCAACAACACAGCAGCCGTCGCAGCCACCTCAAGCTGCTGGCGCTGCTGACCGTGGGCGGCAGCCTGGGCCTGGCTGCGCGTGAGCCGTTGGGCTTGCCTGAACTGCTGGCCGACAGCAGCACCGCTACCGGCGAGCGCCGGCAGTTGCGAGGTAGCGATGGGAGCCGTATCCAGTTGAACACCGCCAGCGCCATCGACCTGCACTACAGCAGTGCGCAGCGCCGGCTGGAGCTGGTACACGGCGAAGTGAGCCTGGAGAGTAACCCCAACGACAATCGCCCGTTTCTGATCGAGACACGCGTCGGTCCGCTGGCCACTGTCGACGGCCAACTGCTGCTGCGAGAAAACAGCCAGGGCCTGCTGCTAGCCGTGCGCCGCGGTGCGGTCACGCTGTTTCCTGCATCAGCCACGGCCCGGCAGGTACTGCCAGGTGAGACCTTGCAGGTGTCGACCAACGGCAGCTTCCAGGCCGTGACCCTGCATAGCGACCCCTGGGGCTGGACAGACGGTGTGCTGAGCGTGCAGCAGATGCCACTTGGGGAGTTTGTCGCCGAGTTGGCGCGGTATCGCCCAGGCCTGCTGCGCTGTGCGCCCGAAGTTGCGAACCTGAAGGTGTCTGGCACCTACCAGCTGAGCGATACCGGGGAGATCCTGCAACTGCTCAGCCATAGCCTGCCGGTGCGGGTGGAATACCGCACCCGGTATTGGGTAAGTATTGGAGCAGCTTGACGCCTATGTGGCCCCGCAGGGCCGCGCAGGCTTGTCAGTCCGCTACCGCTCGCAAGCGCCCCGCAGCGCGGAATGACTGCCGGGCAAAGCACACGAACAACCCAGCCATCAGCGCCAGCGCCATCGGCAAGCCATGCGGCGCCACGCCCATCGCCGCGCCACTGACCAGCGGCCCGACCAGGCTACCTACACCCCACAGCAAACCCACGCTGGCATTGGCGGTTACCAGGTCCTGGCCCTTGAAGCGCTGGCCAATCAGTACCAGTGCCAGGGTATAGATGCCCCCTGCCACTGCGCCCAGTACCACCAGCAGGGGCCACAGCAGCCAGGTCATGTTCAGCAGCCACGGCAGGCCGATGCCGATCGCCATCGCCACCAGCCCGCACACCAGGTGCAAGCCGGTACGCTCGACGCGGTCGGCCAGCCAGCCCAGCGGCAGCTGGAACAACATGTCGCCGGCAAACACCACGGTCACCATCAACGCCGCCACGCCCACGGCAAAACCATGGCTGCTGGCATACACCGGCAACAGCGACAGCACCACGGCATCGAAGAACGAGAAGAACAGTACCGCCATGCACAACGACGGTGCCACCCGAAAGAACCCGGCCAGGCCGAAGCTCTTTTCGCCTTCTTCGTGTTCGACATGGTCGTTGGGCACGGTCAGCACGATGCACAGCAGCGCCAGCCCGTAACAGGCGGTCACTACGCCAGTGATCCATGGGCTGTCGGCGCCCAGCACGGCGAGCATGGCCGGGCCGAGTACCTGGAAGCCAGTGAAGCTGGTGGCGTACAGGGCCATGATCTTGCCGCGGTTGTGCTCCGGGCACAGTTCGTTGACCCACGACTCACCAAGGATGATGGCGATACCCATACCCAGACCCAGGCCCAGACGCAGCAGGGCCAGCAACCACAGCGAGCCGAATGCCGGCTCGAGCAAGGCAATGCTGACCGTGCACAGGCTGAAGCACAGCAAGTAGATGGTGCGCCGGGTGAGATGGCGGCAGCAGGCATCCACCAGAAATGCCGAGAGCATCATGCCTGCCGCCGGGATGGCCGAGAGGATGCCGATTTCCAGGGTGCTCGCCCCCGCCTCATGCAGGCGCAACGAAACCAGCGGCAGGCTGGCCCCCAGGCTGAAACCCACTACCGATACGGCGAACAACAGGCCCGCCAGCAAACGCATGTTCATGTACCACTCCTTGCCAACCGAAAAGACGTGCAGACACAGGCGCGCACGCCGGGATGGCGGGCGACGCGAAAGCGCAGATCAGTTCAGGCGAGATGTGGCGAGAAGGTGAAGGCAAACAGCACGCTGCGGCGGCGCTTGAGCACCGTGTCGCTCGGCCACGCACGACGCAGGGCCTGGAGGGCAGGCTGACGGGCGCTGGGCAGGGACTGGGAACGGCGCATTGCGTTGGCTACTTTGTGGGCATTGAAAAAAGAGGCGGCACTCTAGGCCAACAGTGATCAAATCGTCAATTGTCGGGGCTGCAGGGCAGCCCCCGGCAATTTCAGCGCTTGCCAGTGCTTGGCAAGAACACCGCCAGCAGCCCGAACAACGGCAGGAACGAACACACCCCATAGACATACTCGATGCCACGCAGGTCCGCCACATACCCCAGCAGCGCCGCGCCGATCCCGCCAAAGCCGAACATCAGCCCGAAGAAAATCCCGGCAATCATGCCCACGCTGCCCGGCACCAGTTCCTGCGCGTACACCACAATCGCGGAAAACGCAGACGCCAGGATAAAGCCGATCACCACGCTCAACACCGTGGTCCAGAACAGGTCGGCATACGGCAGCGCCAGGGTGAATGGCGTCACGCCCAGGATCGAGAACCAGATCACCGCCTTGCGCCCGATGCGGTCACCGATCGGTCCGCCAAAGAAGGTACCGGCCGCCACCGCACCGAGGAACAGGAAGAGGTGCAACTGCGAGCTGGCCACCGACACACCGAACTTTTCGATCAGGTAGAAGGTGAAGTAGCTGGTGAAGCTGGCCATGTAGAAGTACTTGGAGAACACCAGCAGGCCCAGCACGATCAGCGCCGCGATCACGCGCTTGCGCGAAATGCCATGGGTGGCCTGCACCGCCTTGCGGGCCTTGGCCTGGTTGAGGTGTTCCTTGTACCAGCCACGCAGCATCAGGGTGACGCCAAGGAAGAACAGCGCGGCCACGCCAAACCAGGCGACATGGGTCTGGCCGAACGGGATCACGATGGCCGCTGCCAGCAACGGGCCCAAAGCGGAACCGGTGTTGCCGCCAACCTGGAACGTGGACTGGGCCAGGCCAAAGCGCCCGCCCGAAGCCAGCCGCGCGATACGCGAGGTTTCTGGGTGGAAGGTTGACGAACCAATGCCGACCAGCGCTGACGCCAGCAAGATCATCGGGAAGCTGCCGACGAACGCCAGCATCACGATACCTACCAGTGTGCACAGGGTGCCGAGCGGCAAAAGGTTGGGCGTCGGCCGACGGTCGGTGAAAAAGCCAACCCAGGGCTGCAACAACGAGGCGGTGATCTGGAAGGTCAGGGTGATCAGGCCAATCTGGGCGAAGCTCAGGTTGTAGTTGGCCTTGAGCATCGGGTAGATCGCCGGCAATACCGACTGGATCAGGTCGTTGATCAAATGCGCCAGGGCACAGAAACCAATGATGCGCATCACCAGAGGCGTGGCTTGGCTTGCCGCTGCCTGGGTGGATGCGGTGGAGGCACTACTGGTGGCCATTGGGCTGAATCTCCGTCCTCGGGTTGGGATCCGATTATCGGGAAACAAATAGATACATAGCTACCTTTTTTATCCCCTTATCGCCGCGTACTTGAAAATGGTTCTCAATATAATTAGCATCCTTGTCCAATCATCCCTGTCATCGTTGGGCAAATAGCCCCTATCGTGAGCAGACCGACCCATGAACCCGATGCCCGCCAAGCAGCTGAAGCCCGACCCACAGCAGGAAGCGCTGGAGTGGTTTTCAGTGCTGCGCCAGCCCGGTTGCGACGAAACCCAGCGCCAGGCATTCGGGGCGTGGTGCCAGGTAGCGCAGAACGCCCACGCCTACGCCGAACTGGAGGCGTTCTGGCAACAGCTGCAACCAGCACCCGCCCGACCTCGCCCAAGACCAATAACCGTGCGCCGCAGCCATTTGGGCAAATGGCTGGCGCTGGTCTTCTTGCTAGGGCTGGGGACTGCCGCTTACCTGTACTGGCCGCTGATGCAGCGCCTGGCTAGCGAGCTGCACACTGATACGGGTGAGCGCCGTAGCACACGCCTGGCAGATGGCACCACCTTGAACCTGGACAGCGCCAGCGCGATGAACGTCGACCTGCGCGGCCGCACCCGTCAGCTGCATCTGGTGCAGGGCCAGGTCTATCTGGAGGTCATGCTCGACGGGCGTGCCATGGAAGTGGCTGTGGGTAACGCGCGCATCCAGGTATACGGCACCCGCCTACAGGTAGCCCGCCACGCCAACCATGACGAACTCGTGGTACTCACTGGCAAGGCCATGGTGGTTCAGGGTGGCGAGCAGCGCCTGGTCTCGGCGGGTGAGCGCGTCACGTTCGACGACACCCGCATCGGCCCGCTGCAGAAGGTTGACCTGAAGACCGCCGATAGCTGGCGCAACGGCCGCCTGAAGGCCATCGACATGCCATTGGGGCAGGTGCTGGAGCGCTTGGCCAGGTATCAGGGGCAGCGGCTGTGGCTGGTAGATGAACAAGTGGCCCATCGCCGTGTCAGCGGCGACTTCAACCTGGACCGGGCTGGCGAAACCCTGCAATCCCTGGCTGCCGCCCAGCATCTGCAGCTACACCGGGTGCTCGGGCACTGGCTTGTGGTGCGCTGAAACCAGGCCTGGCCGCTAAGTTTTTGAAAGCGTGCAAATTTTTTTTGAAATGAGTGTTGACAGGGGGGCCGTTCAAGAGAATAATGCGCGCCATCGGCTACATAGCTCAGTTGGTTAGAGCATAGCATTCATAATGCTGGGGTCCGGGGTTCAAGTCCCTGTGTAGCCACCAAACAAGACGAAGGGCTTACCGCAAGGTAAGCCCTTTTTCTTTGCCTGAGAGAAAGTTACCGCATCGAAGGCAGCCACTGCACACACAAGGGTTTGCAATGGCCCCCACCCCGCCTCCGATCGTCGTCTCAGCGAATACCGCTCACCGCCACCGTCAAGCCAAGCCCGATCAACGCCAGGCCTATCACCCGGTCCACCAGCAGTTGCCGGTCGATCATCGCCTTGCGCAAGGGCGCGCTGGAAAAAAACACCGCCACCAGGCTGAACCACAACCAGTGGGCAAGGGACATGAACGCACCGTAGGCAAACGCCAGCTTCAACGAGCTGCCGGGTTGCACCACTTGGGTGAAGGCACTGATGGCGAACAACATGGTTTTGGGGTTCAGGGCATTGGTCAGAAAGCCGATGCGAAGGGCTTGCAGCACGGTGGCAGTGGAACGCTCGCCACCCTCCAGGCTGATGCGCCCGGTGTTGGTCAGTGATTTGTAGCCCAGGTAAATGAGATAACCGGCGCCCAATACCTTCATGGCCATGAACAGTACCGGGGTCTGACTGATGATCACGGCGATGCCCAGCACCGTGTACAACACATGCACCTGTACTCCCAATGCGATACCGACCGCGGCCGCCAGCCCGGCCTGGCGGCCTTGTGCATAACTGCTGCGAGTGACCATGGCGAAATCGGCGCCAGGGCTGATGACGGCGAGCAAGGTGAACAGGGTGACGGCGATGAGTTCGGTCATGCAAATGGCGCTCGATAGACGATGAAAATACACAGACGGGGTGATTATCGAGGGCTTATGAACGCGTAAAAATCGATTTATAGTGAGGCATATCTGATAGTTTTTCTCACACAGTCATAATGCCAGTGCCGGCCAAAAGGGATGCCATGAAACTGCCGCCACTCAACGCCTTCCGCTACTTCGACATTGCCGCCCGGACCGAGAGCTTCGTGCGCGCCGCTGAGCAGTTGCACGTCACCCACGGCGCGGTGAGCCGCCAAATACGCCTGCTGGAAGAAAACCTTGGCATGGAGCTGTTCGAACGCCGCAACCGGGCCATTTTCCTCACCCCTGCCGGCCGCGCCCTGCAAGGCACCACCCAGGCGATTTTCGAGCAGCTGGAAGGCGCCGTGCAGCGCTTGCAGCACCAGGCCCGCGACAATGTGCTTGTGCTGTCCTGCGAGCCGACCATCGCCATGCGCTGGCTGATCCCGCGGCTGCCCCGCTTTCATACCGCCCATCCCGACCTGCAGTTGCACCTGGTGGCTGCCGGCGGGCCGCTGGACTTCGCCCGCACTGGGGTCGACATGGCCATCCGCCGTGACGACTTCCACTGGAACAACCAGCTGTTCAGCCAGAAGGTCTGCGATGAATGGATCGGTCCGGTGTGCCACCCCGCCGCCAGCGCCAGACTCGATGGCCAACGGCTGCTGCACAGCACCACCCGCCCTGCTGCCTGGCCCACCTGGCTGCGCCTGAGCGGGCAACAGGCGCGGCACTGCGAACGCAGCGACTACGAGCATTTCTACCTGTCGATCCAGGCCGCCAGCGCCGGCCTGGGCTTGGCCATGGCCTCAGCCCTGATGGTGTGCGACGAACTCGACAGCGGGCAGTTGCAGGCGCCATTCGGCTTCGTCCGCGACGGCTCGGCCTATCACCTGCTCAGCGCGCAGCCCTTGGCTGACAGCGGCAAGCGCCAGCGTTTCGCGGAGTGGGTGATGGAGGAATGCCAGGGCTGCCTGGCTCATTTGGGCTTGATGCAGAACGATGACCCGGCGCTGCCGTCACCACCCCAGGTGCGATAACCGGCAGTATCCACATGGATGCGGCCTGACGGGTAGCGCCCCAAGCCCATGTTCCACGCCTGGCCGTGTTGCTGCCAGAAGCGACACAGCGGGTTAGGATCGGCCCAGGCGGGCAGCAGCACATCAACGGCAAAAGCGCGGGTATGAGCACTGTTGGCCGCTCCGCCAGCGCAGGTGTTCAGCCGCGGCTCACGGTAGGCCGACACCACTTCGAACTGGCGCAGGACGCCTTGGTCGTCGAGGGTCTTGAGCAATGAAAGGGTCGAACGTACGGCTGGCCAGTTGCTGGCGGGCGGCACCGCGAAGGGCGACGCGTGGCACAGCTTCCAGTCCGAAGCCGAGCGTAGCAACTGGTGGATGGGCACTACGCCGTACAGGCGGGCATCCACAAGCATTTCACGGAAGGGCCGGGTTTGATGGTCGCCTGCCCATTGGGCGAACATCCAGACATCACGTTCATCGGCATGGGCAGCACTTGCTGCCAGCAGGCATGCGCTCAGAAACAGCTTCCTCATCCTTTACCCGTCCGTGCATGGCAATCCTGGTCTTCTGACTTTAGCGCGATACCCGTGGACGTGGATCAGTCTTCAAGCAAGGTGCAAGCCATGACCAGGGCGTCCTCACGGCCACCGGCGATCGGGTAGTAATCACGGCGGCGGCCGATTTCGTTGAAACCGTAACGCTCGTACAACCGGTAGGCCGACTGGTTGCTGGCGCGCACCTCCAGGAAGCATTCGCGGCCATTGAGCTGGTAAGCACGGGCCATCAGGTGCTCAAGCAGGCGCAAGCCGAGCCCGCAGCCCTGGTTTTCCGGCTTGACGGTGATGTTGAGCAGGTGCGCCTCGTCGATGATCACGTTGATCACCCCATGGCCCACTTGCTGCTGGCCATCGAACATCAGCCACACTTCGTACGATTTGAGCGCATCCTGAAAGATCCCGCGGGTCCAGGGGTGACTGAACGCGGCATATTCGATCTTAAGTACGGCATCCAGATCCGCCTCGGTCATCGGGCGAAAACTGATCGATTCACTCATTCAACGCTCTTCCAGCGCGCCATCAGCTGGCGCATGGCTTTCCAGACGTCCGCCTTGCGCTGCGGCTCGTCCATCAACAGTTCAAGGCCCGGCAAGGCCCAGGCGTCGCCCAGGCCGTCGAGCTTCAGGGTTTGGTAATAGGCTTCGGCGTCGGCATTGGCAGCAAAGCGCGCTGCTGGCAGGCCGACCAGCCACAGGCAGGTGCACGGGGCGTCTTCCAGGCGCGCCTGGACAAAGCCCTGGACGAAATCGCGGGCGGCTTCCGGGCCCTGGTCCATGTTGCCGCGCACCAGCAGCGGCCAGCGCACCGGTTCGCCGATGATCTGCGGGGCGTCGGGCAGGCCGGCGGCGCGTAGCATGTCCTTGAGCAGCAGGTAGGACGGGTCGCGGCTCTGGAACGGCTGACCGGTGGCCAGCTCCACCAGCAGCAGGCAGCTGCCGGCACGCAACAACTGCAGCGCGAAACGTGGCGGCGGCACGGGGGCCGGGCGTGGAGGTGCAGGTTGCTCCTCGGCCTCGACAGGCTTGGCGGCAGGCTTGGGCGCACTGCCCGGGCGCGGGATCTCGATTTTCGGTCGCTCGCCGGAGCGGGCCTGGGGCGCGACCGGTGCCTCGTTGCCCGCGGGTGTCGGCCGAACTTCGAAATCGATGTCTTCGACCGGCGCCACCGGCAGCAGCAACTCGGGCCGCGACGGTGCGGCGAACGGCAGTTCGGCGCGCGGCAGCCAGTGCACCACTTGCATGGCGGAAAGGAAGGCGCGGCGACGGGGTTCGGTCAGCAAGGGGCGGATATCCGAGGGGCTCAAGACAGTTGGGCATTCTAACGTGTACGCCGTGGCTTTTGCAGCGCCTATCAGACCGAGCGCCGCCCGCGCGGCGCATCGCGACGCAAGGCCGCTCCCACATTTGTTTCGGGCCAGTCATGCCTGTGCCATTGGCGCGCGTACCCTGGGTGCACGACGCGATATCGAAGGGGACAAGCAAGGGACCGCGCGCCAATGGATCAGGATTGATTGGCCCGAAACAAATGTGGGAGCGGCCTTGCGTCGCGATGCGCCGCGCGGGCGGCGCTCGATCTCCACACCACCACAAAAACAACGCCATACACCCACAAACAAAAAGGTTATCTCTCATTACAGACCAAGGGGTGAAAACCTCCCCCCCGGATGCAGTACAATCGCCCCCTTTTTCTTGGCAACGAGTCGAAGCCAATGATCGAACCCAAGCGCGTCCTGCGCGCCCTAGCCGAACACTGGGCCCTGATCGAGCCGCTGTGCGAGCGTTTCGACCAGGGCACCCTGAGCCTGGTCGAACTGCGCCAGCATGTGGCCCGCCAGCAGGTCGAGAGTACCCCGCAGGACATCACCCAGCTGCTCGACGTGTGGATCCGCCTGGATATCCTGGTCCCGGTGGCAAAGAGCCCGAACCGTTTCGAGCTCAACGCGCAGATCCACGACTTCCTCGCCTACCTGCGCCGCGAACACCGCCTGGGCCTGTGCCTGGAAATCGAGGCCTACCTGCGCCACCTGGAGCGCCTTGCCGGGCACATCCAGGATGCCTTCGACAACCGTGACAGTGACGACCTGGCACGCCAACTGCGCCTGCTCGACATGCGCGTGCGCGATGTGCTGAAAAAGCTCGACAATGACGAACAGGCGCTGGTGGCCGTAGCCGAACGGGCCAAGACCAGCAACCGGCAGATTCCCCTGCGCCAGCGTTATGCCGAAGTACTGGCGACCTGGGACGAATATGTCGAGCCGATGATCCAGCTGGTCAACGCCGACGGGGCCTTCGAGCAAGGCGTGCGCAAGGTCGAGACCGTGCTGCTGAAACTGCTGGGTGAACAGGCGCGCCTGGGCCACCTGGTCGACGACGACATGCTGCTACGCACCCATGCGCGCATCCTGGAAATGCAGACCAGCGCCCAGCTGACCTTGCGCCACGCCCGCGAACTGCTGCTGCCGCTACGCGAAGAAGCGCGCCGGCACAACGCCGTCACCCGTGGCGCCGCCTTGGCCCTGTCGGTGATCCGGCGCAAAGGCATCGATGCCGTGCCTCAAGCGGCCATGCCGATGTTTACCCGCCCGCAAAGCACCTTCCTCGGCAGCGCCAGCCAGGTCGAAGCCTATGTGTACGCCCTGGCCCGTTTCGAGCCCAAGCCGGCGCGCTTCCCCAAGGCCCACAAGACCCAGTCCGGCGCCCTGCCCCGGGCCCCACGCACCGTCAAGGAAATGGCCGAACGCTGCGAGCAGGCCTTGCCGCTGCCCGACCTGATGGTCTGGCTGCTGGAGCAGGAGCCCGACGGTGCCACCGACGAACTGCTGTACTGGTTCTCACGCCTGTCGCGGGAAAAGCGCTTCAAGCGCGAACGCCTCGACCGCCGCGAGTACACCACCCAGGAACACCTGGTCAGCCTGCGTTCGTTCGCCCTGACCTCCAGCCGCGAAGACGCCGCCAGCGCGCCTACCGAACCCAACGCGAGCCCAGCCCATGCATCTTGATCTTTCCGAACTGTCCCAGCTCGCGCCGATCTTCCGCGAGCTGTTCAAAGGCTTCCACGTCAGCCGCCGCGACCCCGAGCTGTACGCCCAGCTGTCGAACTTCCAGGACCAGTACCGCACCCTGTTCAAGGCCCTGGGCTTCGAACTGGTGTGCGATACCCGTGGCTTCTACTACTTCGTCCCGGACATGACCGCCGCGCAGGTCAACAAGACCGCGCAGCGCCTGTCGCTGTTCACCTTCATCCTGGTCGAGCACCTGGCTGACCAGGGCCGCGACCCGATGGCCGTGCTCGACGGCGGCAGCATCGGCCGCGACGAACTGCCCTCGCTGCTGGACAAGTACCGCGACCTGTTCCTGCAGGCTGAAGTGCAGACCGTGGACGAGCTGGAAGAGAAAATCCTGCGCCGCATGACTCAACTCGGCTTCGCCCATGAAGAAGGCGGCATCTACCGTTTTCTGCCGCCGATGCACCGCTTCCTCGATGTGTGCCTGTCGGTACAGCAGGACCGCGACCTGGCCGCCACCCTGCACAGCGCCTTGCCGCTGCCGACGCCGGTACTGGTCGAGGAAGAAAGCCCCGAAGAACTCAACCGCACCGACGACCCGCTCGACCTCACGCCTTTCGAGGGCGAGGAAAGCGAAGAGGACGCCCTGGCCCGGGCCATCCGCGAAGAGCAACAGGAGATTGACGCATGAGCCAGGAACGCTACGGCATCCGCCGCTTTGCATTGCTCAACACCGCCGGCTACAGCCTTGGCCTGTTCCCGCTGGAGCAACCACTGTCGGTGTACGGCGCCAACAACCTGGGTAAATCGGCGTCGATCAACGCGCTGCAGTTCCCGATCCTGGCGCGCATGTCGGACATGAGCTTCGGCAAGTACAGCCTCGAGCAGTCACGCCGTTTCTACTTCGCCAGCGACACCTCGTACATTCTCTGCGAGCTGAGCCTACCCCACGGCCCGCACGTAATCGGCGTGGTCGGCCGCGGCCCGGGCGGCGGTTTCGGCCACCAGTTCTTTGCCTACAAGGGCGAGCTGGACCTGGCCCATTACCAGAAGAACGACACCTGCCTGCGCCAGAAAGAGCTGTTCACCAACCTTGAGCGCCTCGGTATCAAGGCCTATGAGCTGAAGCCGGACGAGCTGCGCCGGTTGCTGGTGGGCGGCCACACTTCGGTGCCGCTGGACCTGACCATGATTCCGCTGCGCTCCACCAGCGAGCAAAGCCTGAAAACCTTCCGCGCGCTGTTCATCAACCTGCTGCACATGCGCGAAATCACCGCGGCCAAGCTGAAGCAGCTGTTCCTCGACGCCTTCGAGCACAGCCTGCGCTCTGGCAGCGTCGACTACATCGCTGCCTGCGAAGAGGCCTTCCGCGACGTGCGCCGCATGGAGCAGGACTACAACGCCCTGGTTGCTGCCGGCCCGCTGGTCGAGGCCCTGGCGGGCGGTGTGGCCCAGCGCGATATCCTGCGCGGCAAGCTGCACCGCATTTCTCCGGTGCTCGACACCCTGCTGGGCACCTGGCAGGAATACGCCATGGCGCGCAAGGAAGAGCTGGTAATCCAGTCCGAGCACTACCGTGGCGAGCAGGACCGGCTGCAGAACGATCAGCGCGGTGGCACTCAGGAGCTGATGCGCCTGGAACGCGAAATCACCGGTATCCAGCGCTGGCTGGGGGAGCTGTCGGTGCTCAAGCACCGCTTTGCCCTGGTCGATGACGTCAAGGTCCTGGAGCAGCAACTGCTGGCCGCCAAGGACGCCCACGACGAATTGGCCGGCGCCCTGGCCCAGTCGCGGCAGTTCAGCGCCGAAGACCTCGACGAGCGCGTGCGCGACCTGGAAAAGCGCCTGAAGCAGGTCAGGCAACAACTCGACCACGCCGACAACAACAGCTACGCCCGTCTGCGCGAAGAGTTCTCCCAGCAGGACGTCGACCGCCTGATGCGCCTGTTCAACGGCGCGCTGTTCAGCCTGCCGCTGGGCGATCGTGGCATAGAACTGGACGATAGCGACCTGTGGGTCAAGTCGTTGGAAGCGGTACTGGACGGTTTCAAGGGCGAGCGCTTCGAAGCCCCGGGCCTGGCCATCGACCTGACCAACATCGACCCGCCGGCACTGCAGGCGCTGGCCGACCGCGCGGCCCTGCGCGACCAGAAAGAGCGCCTGGAAAAAGAGCTGAAACAGCTCAAGACCCAGCAGGCCGTAGCCGCTGACCGCTCCGCCTCCAAGGCGCAGACCGAAACCCTGTACCAAGAAGTGCTGGACGCGCAGAAGGCGCTGGAAGACTTCCGCCGCAGCGAAACCCTCGCTGCCGAAGAACCAGAGAAGCTGGAACAGCTGTCGCAGCTGGAAGCCGCCCAGGACGAACTCAAGCGCTCCAGCGATGCCTTCACCGAGCGCGTCCAGCAGCTGTCGGCCAAGCTGCAGCTGGTCGGCCGCCAGATCGGCGATCTCGAATCCAAGCAGCGCACCCTGGAAGACGCCCTGCGCCGTCGCCAGCTGCTGCCGGCCGACCTGCCCTACGGTACGCCGTTCATGGAAGCCATCGACGACTCGATGGACAACCTGCTGCCGCTGCTCAACGACTATCAGGACAGCTGGCAGGGCCTGCAACGCGTCGACAACCAGATCGAAGCGCTCTACGCGCAGGTGCGCCTGAAAGGCGTTGCCAAGTTCGACAGCGAAGACGACATGGAGCGCCGCCTGCAACTGCTGGTGAACGCCTATGCCCACCGTACCGACGAAGCCCTGACCCTGGCCAAGGCCCGCCGCGCGGCGGTTACCGACATTGCCCGGACCCTGCGCAACATCCGCAGCGACTACGACAGCCTCGAGCACCAGTTGGCCCTGTTCAACCGTGAGATCAACAAGCGCCAAGTGTCCAACCTGGAAAGCTTCCGCGTGGTGCTGGCGCCGAACAAGGAAGCGCTCAAGCACATCGACCAGATCATCCACAGTGCTGGCCAGTACGAAGAAGGCGAAACCCTGTCGGTGTTCGACTTGACCCAAAGCGCCGAGCAGGACAACAAGAACGAAGAGGCCAAGGAGTACCTGGCGCGGCTGGTGGCGGCCAACCACAACCAGTTGGGCTTGAAGGATCTGTTCGAGTTGGCGTTCGAGATCACCAAGGTCAACGGCCAGCCGATCATCCACGCGGACATTGACGGTGCGGCGTCCAACGGCACCACCATGACCATCAAGGCGCTGACCAACATGTACTTGTTGCTGCACCTGATGGACCGCGACCTGGCTGGGCGCATCCGCCTACCGTACTATCTGGACGAAGCGGCAGACATTGACGAACGCAACCAGGCGGCACTGCTGGAAACCAGCCTGCAACTGGGCTTCGTACCGATTCTGGCGAGTGTGAAGCCGCAGGTATCGGCGCGTGTTGCGATCGACCTGGAAGGTGGCAGCGGGCCGAATGGCATCTACATCGACGAGGCGGACTGGAAGTTCATCAGCCGTCTGGATGAGGTGAAGGCGGTTGTGCGCGAGGACCAGGCCGAGGAACTGGCCTGATATTGGGTATTGGGGCCGCTTTGCGGCCCATTCGCGGGACAAGCCCGCTCCCACAGGTTCCTCGTAGACCTTGAAGCCTGCGTAGTACCTGTAGGAGCGGGCTTGCCCCGCGAATGGCGGCCGCAGGCCTCCCGGCAACCCACCAGCCCCCACAGCCCCCCGCAGTCCTTGAAACCTGCATAGCACTTGTGGGAGCGGGCTTGCCCCGCGAATGGAGGCCGCAGGCCTCCCGGCAACCCACCAGCCCCCACAGCCCCTCGCAGTCCTTGAAGCCTGCATAGTACTTGTGGGAGCGGGCTTGCCCCGCGAATGGAGGCCGCAGGCCTCCCGGCAACCCACCAGCCCCCCCACAGGCCCCTCGCAGTCCTTGAAGCCTGCATAGCACTTGTGGGAGCGGGCTTGCCCCGCGAATGGAGGCCGCAGGCCTCCCGGCAACCCACCAGCCCCCCACAGGCCCCTCGCAGTCCTTGAAGCCTGAATAGCACTTGTGGGAGCGGGCTTGCCCCGCGAATGGAGGCCGCAGGCCTCCTGGCAACCTACCAGGCTATCAATGAGCCCAAGGCAGTATCGGAATTGCAGTTACCGCGTTCTGCGGGCTGCCCTCGATCATGCGGTCGCTGTACACCAGGTACACCAGCGTATTGCGTTTCTTGTCCAGAAAGCGCACCACCTGCATGGTCTTGAACACCAGCGAGGTGCGCTCCTTGAACACCTCCTCGCCATCTTTCAACTCACCCTTGAAATTGATCGGCCCGACCTGACGGCAGGCGATCGAAGCCTCCGCGCGGTCTTCCGCCAAGCCCAAGCCCCCCTTCACGCCGCCGGTCTTGGCACGCGACAGGTAGCAGGTCACGCCCTCGACCTTGGGGTCGTCAAAGGCCTCGACCACAATCCGGTCGTTCGGCCCAAGAAACTTGAACACGGTGGACACCTGGCCGATCTCCTCAGCCCCGGCCAGCATAGGCAGCGCCAAAGCCACCACGGCAATCGCGCGCGTGAAGAGGCTCATACCAGCACCAGGTTGTCGCGGTGGACCAGTTCAGGCTCGGCGATATAGCCCAGGGCCGCTTCGATGGCATCCGACGGCTGGCCAATGATCTTCTGCGCCTCCAGGGCGCTGTAGTTAGCCAGCCCACGAGCCACCTCGACACCGTCCGGGCCGACGCACACCACCATCTCGCCACGGCGGAAGCTGCCTTGCACGGTCTTGACACCAACCGGCAACAGGCTCTTGTTGGCCTGGCGCAGCGCCTGCACGGCACCGGCATCCAGCACCAGGGTGCCACGGGTTTGCAGGTGGCCGGCCAGCCACTGCTTGCGCGCAGCGAGCATGCCGCGCTCGGGCGACAGCAAGGTACCCAGCCGCTCGCCAGCCTTGAGGCGGTCGAGCACGCGCTCGATGCGGCCACCAATGATGATGGTATGGGCACCGGAACGGGCGGCCAGGCGGGCGGCGCGCAGCTTGGTCTGCATGCCGCCACGGCCCAGGGCACCACCGGTACCACCGGCCACGGCATCCAGCGTCGGGTCGTCGGCACGGGCTTCGTAGATCAGCTGGGCTTCGGGGTTGTTGCGCGGGTCGGCGTCGAACATGCCGTCACGGTCGGTAAGGATCACCAGCAAGTCAGCCTCGACCAGGTTGGCCACCAGCGCCGCGAGGGTGTCGTTGTCGCCGAAGCGGATCTCGTCGGTGACCACGGTGTCGTTTTCGTTGATCACCGGCACCACACCCAGGTCGACCAGGGTACGCAGCGTGCTGCGGGCGTTCAGGTAACGCTTGCGGTCGGACAAGTCGTCATGGGTCAGCAGGATCTGCGCAGTGTGCTTGCCGTGTTCGCCGAAGCTCGATTCCCAGGCCTGTACCAGACGCATCTGGCCGATCGAGGCAGCCGCCTGCAGCTCGTTCATCGCGCTCGGTCGCGAGGTCCAGCCCAGCTGGCTCATGCCGGCAGCCACGGCCCCGGAGGAGACCAGTACCAACTCCACGCCTGCCTCACGCAGCGCGACCATCTGCTCGACCCAAACGGCCATGGCACCGCGGTCGAGGCCCTTGCCATCGGCGGTCAGCAGAGCACTGCCAATCTTCACGACCCAGCGCTTGGCGCCCGTCACCTTGCTTCGCATCTTCTTCCAACCTATGTCGAATCTGTAGATACCGTGGATACAAAAACGCCGCTCCAGAGAGCGGCGTTTAGTGTACTGCAACCGGTCAGTCGCGCACGTAAATGATTTCCGGGCCGTCTTCGTCGTCCTCGAAATCATCGTCCCAACCGTCATCGTCGCCAATGTCGTGCACGCTCTTGACGCCGGTGCGACGCAGGGTGCGGGCATCGTCCAGCGCCTGCAACTGGGCACGGGCTTCGTCTTCGATGCGCTGGTCGAGGTCGGCCAGTTCTTCGGCATAGGCCGGGTCGTTGGCCAGGCGGTCGGCGCGGTCTTCGAGGTAGCGCATCAGGTCGTGGCTGAGCTTCTCGGTACCCTGTTTGGAGATGGCCGAAATCACGTAGACCGGGCCCTCCCATTCCAGGCGGTCGATCACTTCCTGCACGCGCTCGTCGCGCTCGTCATCCATGACCATGTCGGCCTTGTTCAGCACCAGCCAGCGCTCACGCTCCGCCAGCGACGGGCTGAAACGGGTCAGCTCGTTGACGATCACTTCGGCGGCATCGGCCGGGCTGCTTTCGTCCAGCGGCGCGATGTCCACCAGGTGCAGCAGCACACGGGTACGCGCCAGGTGCTTGAGGAAGCGGATACCCAGGCCGGCACCGTCGGAGGCGCCTTCGATCAGGCCGGGGATGTCGGCGATCACGAAGCTCTTCCAGCGGTCGACACTGACCACGCCCAGGTTTGGCACCAGGGTGGTGAACGGGTAGTCAGCCACCTTCGGCTTGGCCGCCGAGACCGAGCGGATGAAAGTACTCTTGCCGGCGTTTGGCAGGCCCAGCAGGCCAACGTCAGCCAACACTTTCATTTCCATCTTCAGGTCGCGCTGATCACCCGGCTTGCCTGGGGTGGTCTGGCGCGGCGCACGGTTGGTGCTGGACTTGAAACGGGTGTTGCCCAGGCCGTGCCAGCCGCCTTGGGCGACCATCAGCTTCTGGCCCGGGGTAATCAGGTCACCGATCACTTCCTGGGTGGAGGCATCGATCACGGTGGTGCCGACCGGCACACGCAGGAACAGGTCTTCACCCTTCTTGCCGGTGCAGTCGGTGCTACCGCCGTTGGAGCCGCGCTGGGCTTCGTGGTGACGGGTGTAGCGGTAGTCGACCAGGGTGTTCAGGTTCTCGTCAGCAACCATGTACACCGAGCCGCCGTCACCGCCGTCACCACCGTTAGGGCCACCGTTCTCGATGAACTTCTCGCGACGGAAGCTCATGCAACCGTTGCCGCCGTCACCGGCTTTGACCCGAATCGAAACTTCGTCAACAAACTTCATTAAAACCGCCTCTCGTCGGCAGACGAGCTGAATGACTCAAAAACATGAGGCTCTTGCAAAAATGAGCGCGGCGGCCCCGTACGACCGTAGAAACCAACGCCGGCAACCCAGACAAACAGCTTTGCAAGAGGCTCACCACAAACGAAAAAGCCCCGTCGCATGACGGGGCTTCTGGAGCGACGTCGCGATTAAGCGGCGACGATGCTCACGTAACGGCGCATGAACTCGCCTTTCTTCTCGAACTTGATCACGCCTTCGATCTTGGCGAACAAGGTGTGGTCCTTGCCCATGCCAACGCCGTAGCCAGCGTGGAATTCGGTGCCGCGCTGACGGACGATGATGTTGCCTGGCTTGATAACCTGGCCGCCATACATCTTCACGCCAAGGCGTTTAGATTCTGAGTCGCGACCGTTACGAGTACTACCACCAGCCTTCTTGTGAGCCATGGTTCAATTCTCCAAATAAATTCAGGGGATCTAGGGGATTAAGCCTGGATGCCGGTGATTTTGATCTCGGTGAACCACTGGCGGTGGCCCATACGCTTCATGTGGTGCTTACGACGACGGAACTTGATGATGCGAACCTTGTCGTGGCGGCCTTGCGAAACGACTTCGGCCACTACTTTAGCGCCAGCAACAACTGGAGCACCGATGGTGACTTCTTCACCGTTGGCGACCAGCAGAACGCGATCGAAGGTCACGGATTCGCCAGTGGCGACTTCCAGTTTTTCGATCTTGAGGAATTCACCTTCAGCGACTTTGTACTGCTTGCCGCCGGTAACGATTACTGCGTAAGACATGGTATTTCTCCGATAATCCTGCTCACCCAGCGCTTTATATGATGAGTATTGGCTGGCATGGCTGCACAGGGCTGGAACGGCCCGGTGCAATTGCGTAAGGCAGGTGCTGCCCAGGAAGTTAGGGTGCGCGATTGTACGCAACCGCGGTTTTGCTTGCAAGTACCGCCCCCGGCCAGCTGGCACCGCGCCTTGACACACCGGGACCTGCGACCTAGCATGCCGCGCAACCTCACTGGAGCAGCCGATGCAACCCCAAACCTTCTACCGTGCGGTGGCTGATGATTTCAGCGCCGTCGACGAGATCATCAAGAAGCAGCTGACCTCGCGCGTGCCGCTGGTATCGAAGATCGGCGACTATATCACGTCTGCCGGTGGCAAGCGCCTGCGTCCCCTGCTGGTACTGCTGTGTGGCAAGGCCCTGGGCCGCGAAGGCGACGACCTGCGCCTGCTGGCCGCCACCATCGAATTCCTGCACACCGCCACCCTGCTGCACGATGACGTGGTCGACATGTCCGGCATGCGCCGTGGCCGCTCCACCGCCAATGCCTTGTGGGGCAACGCGCCAAGCGTGCTGGTGGGTGACTTCCTTTATTCGCGCTCGTTCGAAATGATGGTCGAACTGGGCTCGATGCCGGTCATGCAGATCCTGTCCAAGGCCACCCGGGTGATTGCCGAAGGTGAAGTGCTGCAGCTGTCGCGGGTACGCGACGCCAGCACCACCGAGGAAGTCTACATGGAGGTCATTCGCGGCAAGACCGCCATGCTGTTCGAGGCCTCCACCCACAGCGCCGCGGCGCTGGCCCAAGCCACCGATGAGCAGCGCGAAGCCCTGCGTACCTTCGGCGACCACCTGGGCGTAGCTTTCCAGCTGGTGGACGACCTGCTGGACTACAAGGGCGACTCGCAGACCCTGGGCAAGAACGTCGGTGACGACCTGGCCGAGGGCAAGCCGACCCTGCCGCTGATCTACACCATGCGCGAAGGCACTGCCGAGCAGGCTGCACTGGTGCGCCAGGCAATCCAGAAGGGTGGCCTGGAAGACCTGGAGCAGATTCGTGTGGCGGTCGAGGAATCAGGTGCGCTGAAGTACACTGCCGAACTGGCGCGCGACTACGTGAAACGTGCCATTGCCTGCCTCGAAGTGCTGCCTGCCAGCGAATACCGGGATGCGCTGGTTGAACTGAGCGAGTTCGCGGTCGCGCGTACTCACTGACAGACCGAGTCATCTTCATTCGCGGGCAAGCCCGCTCCTGCACCATCGGTGGGGAGCGGGCTTGCCCGCGACGCTTTTGTCCGGACATAATCCCTTCCGGAAAAATACCTTTTACAATGCAGGCCTTTAACCGCCCGTCTGTTTGTTTGAGGAACCGAAGTGAGCACTCTGCCACCCTGCCCAAAATGCAACTCCGAATACACCTATGAGGATGGCACTCAGCTGATCTGCCCTGAATGCGCCCACGAGTGGTCGGCCAGCGGCGACGCCGAGGCGGCCAGCGACGATGTGGTGAAGAAGGATTCGGTCGGCAACATCCTGCAGGACGGCGATACCGTCACCGTGATCAAGGACCTGAAGGTCAAGGGTTCGTCCCTGGTGGTCAAGGTCGGCACCAAGGTCAAGAACATCCGCCTGTGCGACGGCGACCACGATATCGACTGCAAGATCGATGGCATCGGCGCCATGAAGCTGAAGTCCGAGTTCGTCCGCAAAGTCTGATCAGGCAAAAAACCGCCAATTGGCGCTTGCTATTTTGATAATAAGAATTATTCTCATTGGAACTGTTATCCAAGGAGAATAGCCATGACTTATCTGATCGACGCCTGGCTGGACCGCCCTCACCCCTACCTGCGCATTCTTCATCGAGAAACCGGCGAAGTGTGCGCGGTGCTTGAAGAAGAAGCCCTCGACGAACTGCGTGACCAGGGTGACCTGGACCTGAGCGGCCTGAATTCGAGCGAACCGGGCGTGCTCAAGGAACTGGTGCGGAATTTGTTTCTGTTCTGCTATGCGCGGGCATTGCGCCCCGGGGGGACAGACTGGAATTGAGGCCGGCACTGCCGGCCTCAAGGCGCTTACAGAACGTCGAGCAGCTCGACGTCGAACACCAGTACGCTGTGCGGCGGGATGCTGCCAACGCCTTGGGCGCCGTAAGCCAGCTCGCTCGGCACATACAGGCGCCATTTGCTGCCAGCGTTCATCAGCTGCAAGGCTTCGGTCCAGCCAGCGATCACGCCGCCTACCGGGAATTCAGCCGGCTGGCCACGCTCGTAGGAGCTGTCGAACACGGTGCCGTCGATCAGCGTGCCGTGGTAGTGCGTGCGCACGTTGTCTTCGCGGCTCGGCTTGGCGCCTTCACCTGCGGTCAGTACTTCGAACTGCAGGCCCGAAGCCAAGGTGGTGATGCCGTCACGCTTGGCGTTCTCGACCAGGAATTCTTTGCCAGCGGCAGCAGCGGCTTCGGCCTTGGCAGCAGCCTCGGCTTGCATCACCTCACGGATGACCTTGAAGCTGGCCGACAGGTCGGCTTCGCTGACGCGGCTGTCAGCGCCATTGAAGGCGTCGGTCAGGCCGGCCAGGATGGCTTCCAGGCTAACGCCTGGTGGCGGGTTGTCGCGCAGCTGGCCGCCCAGCTGACGGCCAATGCCGTAGCTAACGCGGGTTTCGTCGGTGGACAGGTTGAGTTCGGACATTGTCGTGCTCCACTGCAGGGCGCAGTGCGGCCGCGCCCTTGATGAAAAGGGCGAGCAGCCTAGCACACTGAGGCCCTGCGAGCAGCTACCAGGCCGAACGCTGGGAAATGGGTACCTTCAGGTCTTCTTGCGGGTGGGTGCCCATGCCGCACATCTCATCTTGCACCGACCAGTGCACCAGGTTCATCGAGACCATGGGAATGGTTTGCAGCAACTTGCGGGCGTCCTCCACCGAGCGCACGCGCAAGCGTTCACCGCGGGTGTCGGACAAAGGGTGGGCATGACCTTTTACGCGCGCTTCGAGCAGGTAGTCACCGCCCTCGATGGCGATCAGGTTCAGTTCGTCGACATGGCCAGCCCTGGCCTCGGTATTGAGCTGATGCAGGTTCATGAAAGCACCTCGCTGGTGGAACCACGCATGAGTGCTCATTTTTCGTACAGGAAAGAAGAATACACAAGTCAAGACTGACGCCGCTCGTCAGTTGAGCCTCAACCTCTGAGGGAACGGGCATGCCCGCTCCCTCAGGCATGGCAGGACTCAGTGCTTGGTCAGCTTGTCCAGATAGCCCATGCAGAATGCCGAGACTACAAAGGTCATGTGGATGATCACGTACCACATCAGGTAGTCAGTGGAGATGTTCTGCGCATCCATGAATACCCGCAGCAGGTGGATGGAGGAAATTGCCACGATCGACGCGGCCACCTTCATCTTCAGCGACGAAGAGTCCATCTTGCCCAGCCAGTTGAGCTTTTCCTTGCTTTCGTCGATGTCCAGTTGCGAGACGAAGTTCTCGTAGCCGGAAATCATTACCATCACCAGCAGGCCGCCCACCAGCGACATGTCGATCAGCGACAGGATCACCAGGATCAAGTCGGCTTCGCTGAGGGCAAAGACATTGGGCAGGACGTGGACCACTTCCTGGAAGAATTTCAGCGCCAGGGCCAGCAGGCCGAGGGACAGGCCGAAGTAGATCGGGGCGAGCAGCCAGCGCGAGGCGTACATCGCGTTTTCGAGGATACGTTCCATGGAGGGTTTTGAGACTCGTCAGGTGACTGAAAAACGACGGCGAGTATAGCCAGCCACCTGTTACAGCAAAAGCCCGGGGGCTGCGGAGCAGCCCCGGCAATCTTCAGGTCTCAGGGTGAAACTGGTAATCCCCCAGGTTGCGACACCGCTCGCCATTGATCCGCCGCAACTGCGCCTGCAAATGCAAACACCAGATCTGCGGGTCCTCGGCCACCTGGTACCCATGCAGGGTCAGGCTGTCGACAATGGCATTGAGCACCGACTCAGCCACCAGCGGCCCATGAAACGGCCCCTGTGCCTTGATAGCGGAGGGTTGTTCACCGGCCATGCCGGCGGCGAACAGCAACGTCCACATGCCGTTGTCTCCGGCCAGCGGGCGGATGCTGCATTCGATACGGGTCACCAGGCCCAGGCACTGGCGTGTGAGGCTGAGGTTGCGCATGGCCGCGTCCCCTCCAATGAGCCTTGTTCAGCCCGAAACCCTCAGGCTGTTTCCATCCTGAACGCTGTACCGTCCTTAAGTTCCAGCATAGAAGAACAGTACAGAAAGATGGAAAACCGGCGCTGAACGGTAGCACATCGCCGCCAGCGCCGGTTTATTGACTCAAGCCGGTTTGGCCTGGGCAATCATGTCTTCAAGGCGCTCCTTTTCCGCCTTCTCGATGTCTTCCTCACTGATCATTTCGGCGATTTCACGCAGCCGCTCCACCACCCGGGCGTTGACGCTGCCCTCGGCGAACTGGCCCTTGTCATCCAGCCCCCCGGCCTCCTCGCCCACCAGCAGGCTCAGGGCCTCGTCGGCCTGGCTGACCGCGTAGACGTGGAACATGCCGTTCTCCACCGCTTGCAGTACGCGCTCGTCGAGCATCAGGGTGGCGACGTTGGCACGCGGGATGATCACCCCCTGCTCGCCGGTCAGGCCACGCGCCTCGCACAGGCGGAAGAAGCCCTCGATCTTTTCGTTGACCCCACCCACCGCCTGCACTTCACCAAACTGGTTGATCGAACCCGTGATGGCAAAGCACTGCTTGAGCGGCGTGCGCGACAGTGCCGAGATCAGCGTGCAGGCCTCACCCAGCGAGGCACTGTCACCGTCCACGTAGCCGTAGGACTGTTCCAGGGCAATGCTCGCGGAAATGGCCAGCGGGAACTCCTGTGCGTAGCGGCTGCCGAGGTAACCGGTGAGGATCATCACCCCCTTCGAGTGGATCGGCTGGCCAAGGTTGACCTCGCGTTCGATGTCGACGATGCCGCTGCCGCCCGGGTACACGGTGGCCGATATACGCGCCGGCATGCCGAACGCCGAATCGCCCACCTCCAGCACGGTCAGGCCGTTGCACTTACCAATCGCAGCCCCTTCTGTGTCGATCAGGATGATGCCGGCGAGCATGTCGTCCAGCACCCGCTGGGACACCCGCCCGGTGCGGGTGGCCTTGGCCTTCAGCGCACGCTCGATGTGGCCGGCGTCGGTCATTTCGTCACTGGCCAGTTGGCGGATGAAATCGGCTTCGCTGACCAACTGGAACAGGTCGCCGATGCGCGCCGACAACCGCGACTGGTTTTCGGCCAGGCGCGCGCTGAAGGTGGCCAGGCGTGCAACCGCATCGCTGGTCAGCGGCGCCATGCCCTCCTCGTTGGTACGGGTGCGCAACAGTTGGGCGAACTGCTCGAGGTTTTCGTCGACCATCGGCATGTCTTCGTCGAAGTCGACCAGCACGCGGAACATCTCCTGGAAGTCCGAGTCATGGTCCTGCAGTGCGTAGTACAGCTGGCGCGAGCCGATGATCACCAGCTTGACGTTGAGCGGGATCATCTGCGGCTGCAGGCTGACGGTGGCGACCCGGCCCAGCTCACCGATCGGCGACTCCATCTTCAGCTTGCGCGACTGCAACGCACGCTTGAGCGCATCCCATACGAACGGCTCGCCCAGCATCTTCTCGGCTTCAAGAATCAGGAAGCCGCCATTGGCCCGGTGCAGCGCGCCCGGGCGCAGCTGACGATACGAGGTGTACAGCGCGCCTTGGTCGGTGCTGTATTCGATACGGCCGAACAGGTTGTCGTAGGTCGGGTGCGGCTCGAACACCACCGGTGCGCCGCCATCCGCGTGATGGCCGACTACCAGGCTGGGGGCGTACTGCTCTTCGAGCAACTTGCGCGCGACGGCGTCAGTCTTGCTGTCATCGACCAGTTGTTCGACCACGGTGCGCAGCAAGTTCAGTTGCAGCGATTGCAGGTAGGCGCAGACTGCCGCGTTTTCGGCGTACTTCTCCGACAACGGCGCCAGCAGCGGTTGCAGGGCCAGGGTAATGGTTTCTTCGTTGAGCTGGCGCAGCTGGTTGTTCGATTCGCGCTTCCATTGCGGCAGGCTGGCCAGTTCTTCGTTCAGCTGCTCCTCAAGCTGGGCGATGTCCTCATGGAACTGCTCGCGCACCTCTTCCGGCAACTGGGCGAACTCGGCCTCATCCAGCGCCTTGCCGTCGGCCATCGGGGTGAAGGCGACGTTGCTGGAGTCGCGGTACAACGCCACGTCCTTCTCGAGCGACGCACGCTCGATCACATCCAGGGCGCGGTCGTAGCGCTGGTTGAAGGCGCGATCGATGGCGCCCTTCTTCTGCTGGTAGGAGGGGTGCTCGAACACCGCCGGGAAGGTCGACAGCAGGTTGTCGATCAAGCCCCCCATGTCGGTGATGAACTCGGCGGCGCTGCCCGAAGGCAATTCCAGTGCACGCGGTTCGCGCGTGTCGTCGAAGTGGTTGACGTAGACCCAGTCGGCCGGGGTCTGCTGACGCTTGCCCTCGGCCTTGAGGTACCGTTTGACGAACGAGAAGCGGCCGGTGCCGGGCTCGCCCATCACATACACGTTGTAACCGGGGCGCGGCATTGCCACGCCGAACTGCAGGGCCTCGACAGCACGTTCTTGGCCCAGGACTCCGCGAAACGGCTCCAGATCGTCGGTATTGGAAAAGGCAAACTGCTCGGGCGAGAAACGCCGGGTCAGGGCTTCAGGCGCGAGACGCAGGCGCGCAGCGACAGGATCGGGCATTGGGTTTCCTTACTTCGGCGGGGCAGATACGCAGCATTCTGGCGCTGCCCGCGCGCGCCTTGCAAGGCTCCACGGGACTTTATATCGCAGCAGGTCGCAGCCAACGCAGGTCATGTCACAGCAAATTTTTCGCAATCAACAACGCAACCTTTAGATCGTGCCTAAACTCCAAGCTGCGCGGGTGGGTGAAATGCTTTCCCGACCTGGCAACCGAGTTGCCAGAAACCCTGACCCTTGGTTAAGACAAAGAGAACAAATGCTATGAAACGGATTCTTCTGGGTACTCTGTTCACCGTAGTCTCGCTCAACGCCATGGCTGAAGCGCCAGGCGGCCCGAACTGCGGCTGGGGCAACATGCTGTTCGAAGGCCAGCGCGGCACGCCGGCACACTTCCTGGCTTCCACCACCAACGGCACCTCTGGTAACGCCACCTTCGGCATGACCTCCGGCACCAACGGCTGCTCGACCAAGGCTTCGCTGACCTACGGCGGCAAGTCCTGGTTCGCCATGAATGGCATGATGAACGAACTGTCCGAAGACATGGCCATGGGCCAGGGCGAAGCACTGACCACCTATGCCGTGGTCCTCGGCGTAGCTCCGGAAGACCGTGGTTACTTCAACTCGGTCACCCACCAGCACTTCAACCAGATCTTCAGCAGTGCCGACGTCACTGCCGAAACTGTCCACAGCAACACCCTGGCCGTTCTGAAGAGCGACCCACGCCTGGCCAAATACGCTACCGAGGCCTAAGCACTGCTGCTCCCGCCCCACCACGGGGCGGGTTTCGCCTTTTTCGGCATCGTTTAGAAGTAGTTGCCCGATATGCTCAAACGCCTCGCTGCCCTGGCGCTGTGTGCCTGCGCCCCTGTTCATGCCGCACCCGTGCTGGATCAAGGCCGTCTCCAGCAACTGGCCAACACCCCCTACTGGATCGCCCTGGGCCATTACGAAACCGCCAAGCTCGGCGGCTGGCGCAGCTATGTGGACGATGACGCGTTCTTCCTGGCCGAAGATGGCGCCCACCACCCAGACCAGGAGCTGCAAGCGACGGTCGATGCGCTGTATGCCCCAGCCAGCCTCGGCGACAAGCATGCCCAATGCGTATTCCCGGCGCGCACCCGCTGGCTGCGCGAGCAGTTGAACCTGCAAGGCTTGCCGCAACCGGACTGCCAGGAGTTCAAGACCTGGTACAAGTCGATCGACCCGCACAGCGCCGCGTTGATCTTCCCGGCGGCCTACCTGAACAGCCCATCGTCGATGTTCGGCCACACCCTGCTGCGCATCGACCAGTCCAACACCCGCAGCGACGACACCACGCTACTGAGCTACGCAATCAACTTCGGTGCCTACATCGAAGGCAGCGACAACAGCATCCTGTATGCCTGGAAGGGCCTGGTGGGCGGCTACCCGGGGCTGTTCGCGCTGATGCCCTACCAGGAAAAACTCTCCGAATACCGCAGCCTGGAAAACCGCGACCTGTGGGAATACCAGCTGGACCTTACGCCGGCAGAAACCGGGCGCATGGTCGAACACGTGTGGGAGCTGAAGCAGATCCAGTTCGACTACTTCTTTTTCGACGAAAACTGCTCGTACCGCCTGCTGGAGCTGCTGCAGGTCGCCCGGCCGAGCCTGGACCTGACCTCGCAGTTCCCGCTGACCGCCATCCCAACCGATACGGTGAAAGCCGTGAAACAGTCCGGCATGGTCGCCAGCGAAACCTACCGCCCCTCGCGCGAACGTGAACTGCTGGCCCGCGCCGAGCCACTCGACCATGACGAAAAGCGCCAGGTGCTGGCCGTAAGCGCCGACACCACGCAATTGCAAAGCCCCGACTTCAAAGCCTTGCCCCGCGAACGCCAGGCGCTGGTACAGGACGCTGCGTATCGCCTGGAGCGCTACCGTGCCAATGGCCAGGAACGCGACCCCGGGCAAGCCAAGCGCAGCTTCGAGCTGCTGCGGGCGATCAACAGCAACCCGCCCCCGCCGCTGCAGATAGAGCGCCCCGGCCTGCCTGAGGACGGCCATGATTCGCGCACCTGGCAGCTGGGCGTGGGCACCCGCGAAGACCGTGCCTACGCCGAGTACGGCCTGCGCATGGCCTACCACGACCTGAACGACAATGCCTATGGCTTCCCGCTGGGCGCGCAGATCGAAATCCTGCAGTTGAAGGTGCGCCAATACGAAGGCAACGACTGGCAGGTACAACGCCTGGACTTGGCCACCATCCGTTCACTGACACCCCGTAACGAGCTGCTCAAGCCTTGGTCCTGGCAAGTGGCTGGCGGTCTGGAGCGGGTGCCGGGCAAGCATGATGACGAAGTCCTGGTAAGCCATGTGAATGGCGGCGCCGGGGGTACCTGGCAATTGGCCGATGGCTTGCTGGGCTTTGCCTTGGGCACGGTGCGGGTCGAGCACCACAACGACTTCGCCGAGTTCATTGCCCCGGCGGCGGGGTTCAATGGCGGGCTGCTGTGGCGCAACGGGCTGGGCAACATGACGCTGGAGGCCAAGGGTGACTATTTCACCAACGGCGAGGTGCGGCGCAGTGTGAGCCTGAACCAGCAGTGGGAGATCAGCCAGAACCTGGGGTTGCGGCTGAGTGCCTCGCGGGAATTCAGCCACCTGGCCACGGCGCAAAACGAGGTGATGCTGGAGCTGAAGTGGTATCACTACTGAGGCCGCTTTGGGGCCTCTCGCGGGCAAGCCCGCGAATTGGCCAGTCAGGCTGGCAAAGCAGTGTGACTGAACCAACTCTTTGACACTGTTTTGACACCTATCCGACAAATCGCCACCTAGACTTTCCACCATCAACTGGAGGGCTTTGTGGCTATGTCGCGGTACTGGTTCGGCGTGTGCATTGCGGTGTTGCTTTCAGGTTGCGAAACCACCCACGAGCAGATGGTCAACAACGGTTACCCTCCCGCCTATGCGGATGGCTTCCAGGACGGCTGCAGCAGTGGCCGCCAGGCAGCCGGGCTGATGGTGGGCAATTTTCGCAAAAACGTACCGCGCTATCTGCACGAGCGCCAGTACGAAACCGGCTGGGACGATGGCTTCCGCCAGTGCCAGGCCATGCAGAACAGCGAAGAACAGCGCCAGTACCACGAGCGCTTCTGGGACCAGCGCGACCGCGACTGGGAACAGGAAAAGGACCGTGGCGCGGCCAAGGCTTATCGCCACAACTGAGTCGCAAACGGACATTCCTTTAAACCAGTGGCCTGCCATGATGGTCCCTTGCACAAGGAGGCCCTGCATGAGCCGAGCATTCGTCAACGAAGACCAGGCCGCCGCCCAGGCCGACCAACCGGTCGAGCGGCGCGTCAGTGACCAACCCAACTATGTGACGGCCAGCGGCCTGCGCCAGCTGCAAACCCGTGTGGCCGAGCTGAATGCCTTGCGCAGCGAACTGCAGGCGCAGGGCGAACGGGGTGACAAGCAACGGCTGGCCGATACCGAGCGAGATCTGCGCTACTTCAACGCGCGGGTGCAAAGCGCTCAAGTGGTACCGGCGGCGACTTCGCATAGCAAGGTACAGATTGGTAGCCGGGTGCGGTTTGCCGATGCCCATGACCAGGAGCAGGTGGTGCGGCTGGTGGGCGAGGATGAGGCGGATGCCGGGCAGGGGTTGATCAACTGGGGTTCGCCCTTGGGGCGGGCGTTGCTTGGGGCCGCGCCGGGGGATGAGGTGCTCTGGCGGCGACCGCTAGGCGAACAGGTGATAGAGGTGGTTGAGATTTTGGGTGAGGGTTGAGGGCCGCAAAGCGGCCCTCAGGGTCTCAAATCAGACCACGCCCTGAGCCAGCATCGCGTCAGCCACTTTCACGAAGCCAGCGATGTTCGCACCCTTGACGTAGTTGACGCGGCCATCGGCCTCTTCACCGTAGTGCACGCACGCATGGTGAATCGACTGCATGATGTTGTGCAGCTTGCTGTCCACTTCACCGGCAGTCCACAGCAGGCGCATGGCGTTCTGCGACATTTCCAGGCCCGATACGGCCACGCCACCGGCGTTGGAGGCTTTACCCGGCGCGTACAGGATGCCGGCGTCCAGGAAGATGTCCACGGCTTCCAGGGTAGTCGGCATGTTGGCGCCTTCGGCCACGCAGATGCAGCCGTTACGCAGCAAGGTGCGGGCGTCTTCGGCGCCCAGCTCGTTCTGCGTGGCGCAAGGCAGTGCGATATCGCACGGCAGGCTCCACGGGGTCTGGCCCTTGCGGAACTCCAGGCCGAACTGCTCGGCCAGCTCGCTGATACGCCCACGCTTGACGTTCTTCAGCTCCATCAGCGCGTCCCACTGGGCGTCGGTCAAGCCAGCTTCGGCGTACAGGGTGCCTTCGGAATCGGACAGCGAGATCACCTTGCCCCCCAGGTCCATGACCTTGCGCGCCGCATACTGGGCAACGTTGCCCGAGCCGGACACCGCCACACGGCGGCCATCGATACGCTTGTCCTGGCGCTTGAGCATTTCTTCGGCGAAGTACACGCAGCCGTAACCGGTTGCTTCCGGGCGGATCAGGCTGCCACCGTAGGTCATGCCCTTGCCGGTCAGTACCGAAGTGAACTGGTTGGCCAGGCGCTTGTACTGGCCGAACATGAAGCCGATTTCGCGGGCACCCACGCCAATGTCACCGGCCGGCACGTCGCAGTCGGCGCCAATATGGCGGTACAGCTCGCTCATGAACGCCTGGCAGAAGCGCATCACTTCGGCGTCGCTCTTGCCTTTCGGGTCGAAGTCCGAGCCGCCTTTGCCGCCGCCCATGGGCAGCGAAGTCAGGGAGTTCTTGAACACCTGCTCGAAGGCCAGGAACTTCAGCACACTGAGGTTCACCGACGGATGGAAGCGCAGGCCGCCCTTGTAGGGGCCAATGGCGCTGTTCATCTGGATGCGGTAACCGCGGTTGACCTGCACCTTGCCCTGGTCATCGACCCAGGACACACGGAACAGCAGCGCGCGCTCCGGCTCGACCATGCGTTCGAGAATGCCGGACTGCAGGTAACGGGGGTTGGCTTCAAGGAATGGCCACAGGGTACGCAACACCTCTTCCACCGCCTGGTGGAATTCGGGTTGGCCTGGATCGCGCTGTTGCAGACGCGCAAGGAAATGGTCGACAGATTCGATCATGGTAGACATCTCACCGAAGGGTTTGGACTTATTGGTTTTTTCGGGAATGTACCAAGAAGCAATCGCACTGGAATAGGGCGAGATGTCGTTTTTTTGAAATTATTTGGTGCGTTTTATATAAGTGTATACAAATGCAGTGCCTGATAAGCAGGGTTTGCGGGTTAGCCAAGCACAAAAATGGGGCCACATAGGGCCCCATTCTTGTGCATCATAAAGCCAGCTTACTGGGCCAGCTTCTTGTGCCGTACCCGGTGCGGTTGGGCAGCAGCATCGCCCAGGCGCTTCTTGCGGTCGGCTTCGTACTCGGTGTAGTTGCCTTCGAAGAACACCACGTTGGAGTCGTCTTCGTACGCCAGGATGTGGGTCGCTACACGGTCCAGGAACCAACGGTCGTGGGAAATCACGATCGCGGCGCCCGGGAAGTCCAGCAAGGCTTCTTCCAGCGAACGCAGGGTTTCGACGTCGAGGTCGTTGGACGGTTCGTCGAGCAGCAGGACGTTACCGCCCTCCTTCAGGGTCAGGGCCAGGTGCAGGCGGCCACGCTCACCACCGGACAGGTCCTTGACGAACTTCTGCTGGTCACCACCCTTGAAGTTGAAACGGCCAACGTAGGTACGCGACGGGATCTCATAGTTGCCGATGCGGATCATGTCGGAACCGTCGGAAACCTGCTGGAACACGGTCTTGCCACCGTCCAGGTCCTCGCGACTCTGGTCGACGCAGGCCAGTTGCACGGTTTCACCGATCTCGATGCTGCCCGAATCCGGCTGTTCCTTGCCCATCAGCATACGGAACAGGGTCGACTTACCGGCACCGTTACCGCCGATCACGCCTACGATGGCGCCTTTCGGCATGGCGAACGACAGGTTGTCGATCAGCACGCGGTCACCGTAGCCCTTGGTGACGTTCTTGAATTCGATGACCTTGTCGCCCAGGCGCGGACCGGCCGGAATGTAGATCTCGTTGGTTTCGCTGCGTTTCTGGAATTCCTGCGACTGCATTTCTTCAAAGCGCTGCAGACGGGCCTTGGATTTGGACTGGCGGGCCTTGGCGCCTTTGCGCACCCACTCCAGTTCCTCTTTCATGGCCTTTTCGTGGGCGCTCTGCTGCTTGGATTCCTGCGCCAGACGGTCCGACTTGGCTTCCAGCCAGCCCGAGTAGTTGCCTTCGTACGGGATGCCGGCGCCGCGGTCCAGTTCCAGGATCCAGCCAGCGACGTTGTCGAGGAAGTAACGGTCGTGGGTAATCGCTACCACGGTGCCCGGGAAGTCGTGCAGGAAGCGCTCCAGCCAGGCCACCGAGTCGGCGTCCAGGTGGTTGGTCGGTTCGTCGAGCAGCAGCATGTCGGGGGCCGACAGCAGCAGGCGGCACAGGGCCACACGGCGCTTCTCACCACCAGACAGGTGTTCGATGCGTGCATCCCAGGCCGGCAGGCGCAGGGCGTCGGCGGCCACGTCCAGCTGGCGCTCCAGGTTGTGACCGTCGGCGGCCTGCAGGATGGCTTCCAGCTTGGCCTGTTCGGCGGCCAGCTTGTCGAAGTCGGCATCTGGTTCGGCGTAGGCCGCGTACACCTCGTCCAGGCGGGCTTGGGCGTCCTTGATCACGCTGACCGCTTCCTCGACCACTTCACGGACCGACTTGGTCGGGTCCAGTTGCGGTTCCTGTGGCAGGTAGCCAACGTTGATGTCGGGCATCGGACGGGCTTCGCCGTCGAATTCCTTGTCGACGCCCGCCATGATCCGCAGCAGGGTCGATTTACCGGCGCCGTTCAGGCCGAGCACGCCAATCTTGGCGCCCGGGAAGAACGACAGGGAAATGTTCTTGAGAATTTCCCGCTTCGGCGGCACGACCTTGCTCAGCCGATGCATGGTGTAGACGTATTGAGCCAAAACCAAGCCCTCTAATCAGATAGGTAAAGACATCGACGATCGCCCCGGCAGCGGGGCCGGGTGGATGTGTGTTCGAGTGTCATTGGACAAAGACGACCATTCTACGCCAACGCGCGGCGTTGCATAGGAGGGGTCGAGGGTGGGGCGGGACCGGAGCTGTCCCTTGGGGGATTTTGATGCCTGTGCCGGCCTCTTCGCGGCTAAAGCCGCTCCCACAGGGATATCACTGCCTTCAAGGGCAATGCAGTATCTGTGGGAGCGGCTTTAGCCGCGAAAGGGCCGGCACAGCAGCCGAAATGGCTCACACGTGGCGCTGTTTGACCTTGCCCCGCGGCAAGCGGCAACGGTCGCCCTGCTCGGCCAGGCGCGCGGCCCAGGCAGACTTCACGCTGAAGCCGCCGCTGCGGGCAGGTTGCTGCTCAGCCGCCTTGGCCGGTTTGGCAGGTGCAGTACTGATCACCTTGGCTGCCGGCTTGGCCGCCGCCACTGCAACAGCCGGCTCTGCTGCCGCCTTGGCGGTCTTGCGCAGTTCAGCCAGCGATGGGGCCTTGGGTTTGGCGGTAGCAGCCGCCTCGGGTTTGCTCAGCGAACGCTGGCAAGACTTGCAGGATACGTCCTCGGTCACGGCAGTGCTGACAAGGGTCTGACTGCTGCGCCCACAGGCGGAATCGAGGCCATTGGAGGAAAAGTGAGTAACCAAAAGCGAACATCTCCGATGCGTTGTCATGTATAGCGGGCGCTATTCTCGCACAGCTTGCAGGGGCTTGCCGAACCACCCGGCAGCCACCTTCGGTCAACATGGCTGGCACTTTGCCACAATCCTAGGCATGCTAGCCGGTTTCGGGTGTCCGGCCTTATAGTGCGCCACCGCGGTGCGGCAGGCAGACAACGGCACACACCCTGCATGCTCCGTCCCTGCCATCGCCAGCCCAATCGCAGGATCAACGCTTGACCAATCTTACTCATCCGTCGCCACTGCGTTCCGCGCCACAAGCGCCCGCCTCTACCTTGCGCGGGTCGATCAAGGGTGCGCTGGCGATGCTGGCCCTGATCCTGCTGGGCCTGCTGCTGTGGCAGCTGCTCGCCCAGTTCAACCACACCCAGGCCGACCTGCGTCGACAAAGCCTGGACGCGACCGCGGAACTGGCTGACCACCTGAGCCTGAACATGGCGTTCAAGGCCCAGCAAGCGGTGAATGTGGTGCAGCCCTACGTCAATGCGCCGACGCCGGCCGCCCTGCCCAGCCTGCTGGTTACCCTGCGCGAGCGGCTGCCCGCCCTGCAAAGCCTGGCCTGGCTGAACAGCAGCGGGCAACTGCGCGCCGACAGCCTGGCAAACAGCCCCGACCGCCAGTTGCTTGACGATTTGCTCACGCTGAACCAGGGCCGTGCGTACTTCTTTACCAATTCAGCCGACAACCGCACCCTGTACCTGCTGCTGCGCCAGGCCGCTGAACAGGACCGCGGCTACTGGTTGCTGCGCCTGTCACCCGACTACTACCGCGAACTCACCACCCACCTGGACGGCGATGGGCACCCGCTGTGGTTGCTGGAAAACAGCCGCAGCGGCGAGGTGCTGCAGCACCACGCGCCAACCGATACCAGCAACGAACCACTGCAAAGCGTGATGCTGGCCTTTATCGACAACAGCACCTGGCAGCTGCGCGGCCTGTTCGACGCGAAGCTGGCCCAGCAAAAGCTGCTGCCGGCGCTGATCGGCAAATGCATGCTGGTGCTGTTCTGCGCCCTGCTGCCGGTGCTGGCGCTGATCAACATGCGTCGCCGCCAGCGCGCGCTGCAGGAAGACCGCCGGCGCTACCAGGAAATCTTCGAAGGCACCGGTGTGGCCCTGTGCGTGCTCGACCTTTCCAGCCTGCCCGGCCAACTCGACCGCTACCACCTGCGCAACCGCGCCGCGCTCAAGCAGAGCCTGGCGCTGGACACCAACCTGCGCCGCTCGCTGCTGCTGGAGCTTAAGATCACCGAGGTCAACCAGGTGGCGCGCCAACTGCTCAACATCGACAGCCATGAAGGTGCCTGGCATCGGCTGATCGACGGCACTGGCGACGGCCGCGAAAGCATCGGCATGCAACTGATCGACGCCCTGATCGAGCAACGCCAGCTGCTGGAGCTGGAAGTACGCCTGCCGGCGCCACTGGGCGGCGAGCTGCACCTGTGGCTGATGGCACGCCTGCCGCAGCAGCGGCGTGACTACCAGGCGGTGATCCTCAGCATCAGCGACATCACCAGCCGCAAGCAGGTAGAGCTGTCCCTGCTGGAGCGCGAAAGCTTCTGGTCGGACGTGGTCCGCACCGTCCCCGACCAGTTGTACGTGCAGGATGTGCTGAGCCAGCGGATGATCTTCAGCAACCGCCACCTCGGCCAGACCCTGGGCTACGACCGTACCGAACTGGCACAAATGGGCGACCGCTTCTGGGAGCTGCTGCTGCACCCTGAAGATGCCGCGCACTACCAGGCCCTGCGCCAGCAACAGCGCGACGAAGGCCATGACCAACCGCTGCACTGCCAACTGCGTTTCCGCCACCATGATGGCGGCTGGCGCTGCTACGACATCCGCGAGCAGGTGCTGACCCGCGACGCCGAGGGCCTGGTTACGCGCATCATCGGGGTGGGCAAGGATGTGACGGTGCAGATCGAGGCCAGCCAGTCCCTGCGCGACAGCGAGCAGCGCTACCGCATGCTCGCCGAAAGCATCAGCGACGTGATCTTCTCTACCGACAGCCTGCTCAAGCTCAACTATGTCAGCCCGTCGGTGCAGAGCGTGTTGGGCTACCAGGCAGACTGGATCTTCGCCAACGGCTGGCAGTCGATCATCGCCAACCCGGCCCAGCTCACCGGCATCTACAGCCTGATGGAGCGGGTCAGTAGCGCAATGGGCGATCCGGCCCAACTGGCGCAACTGCGCAGCCAGTTGCCCACCCAGCTGTTCCTGTTCGACTGCCTGCGCGCCGATGGCCGCAAGATCCCGATCGAGCTGCGCCTGGTACTGGTGTGGGACGACGACCAACGGTTTGAAGGCGTGCTCGGGGTGGGCCGTGACATCAGCCAGCAACGCCGCGCGGAGAAAGACCTGCGCATGGCCGCGACGGTATTCGAGCACTCCACCTCGGCGATTCTCATCACCGACCCGGCCGGCTACATCGTCCAGGCCAACGAGGCGTTCAGCCGCGTCAGTGGCTATGCCGTCAGCGACGTCCTCGACCAGTTGCCGGGCATGCTCACCGTCGATGAACAGCAGGAGAGCCACCTGCGCTATGTGGTCAAGCAACTGCACCAACGTGGCAGCTGGGAGGGCGAAGTGTGGCTGAAGCGCCGTGACGGCGACCACTACCCGGCCTGGGTCGGTATTACCGCGGTACTGGACGACGAAGGCGACCTGGCCAGCTACGTGTGCTTCTTCACCGACATCAGTGAACGCAAGGCCAGCGAACAGCGCATTCACCGCCTGGCCTACTACGACGCCCTCACCCACCTGCCTAACCGCACGCTGTTTCAGGACCGCCTGTACAACGCCCTGCAGCAGGCCGAACGGCAGAAGGCCTGGGTGGTGCTGATGTTCCTCGACCTCGACCGCTTCAAGCCGATCAACGACTCCCTTGGCCATGCCGCCGGCGACCGCATGCTCAAGGACATGGCCCTGCGCCTGCTGGCCTGCGTGGACGATGACGACACCGTGGCGCGCATGGGCGGTGACGAGTTCACCTTGCTGCTGCAACCACGCCCCACCCGCGAAATGGCCTTGAACCGCGCCATCCATGTGGCCGAGAACATCCTTGGCAGCCTGGTGCGGCCGTTCGTGCTGGAAAACCGCGAGTTCTTCGTCACCGCCAGTATCGGCATTGCCCTGAGCCCGCAGGATGGCAGCGAGCTGAGCCAGCTGATGAAGAACGCCGACACCGCCATGTACCACGCCAAGGAACGCGGCAAGAACAACTTCCAGTTCTACCAGGCCGAGATGAACGCCAGTGCCCTGGAGCGCCTGGAACTGGAAAGCGACCTGCGCCACGCCATGGAGCAGAACGAGTTCATCCTCTACTACCAGCCGCAGTTCAGCGGCGACGGCAAGCGCCTGACCGGTGCCGAAGCGCTGCTGCGCTGGCGCCACCCGACCCGCGGCCTGGTGCCGCCGGGCGATTTCATCCCGGTGATCGAAGAGCTGGGCCTGGTGGTAGAAGTCGGCGACTGGGTGCTGCGCGAGGCCAGCCGTCAGCTCAAGGCCTGGCACAAGGCCAAGGTGCGGGTACCGAAGGTGTCGGTGAATATCTCGGCGCGGCAGTTCTCCGACGGCCAGCTGGGTACACGGATTGCCACCATCCTTGAGGAAAGCGGCTTGCCACCCGCATGCCTGGAGCTGGAGCTCACCGAAAGTATCCTGATGCGCGAGGTGAACGAGGCGCTGCAAATTCTGGCCAGCCTGAAAAACCTCGGGCTGAGCATTGCGGTCGATGACTTCGGCACTGGCTACTCGTCGCTCAACTACCTCAAGCAGTTCCCCATCGACGTGCTGAAGATCGACCGTACCTTCGTCGACGGCCTGCCCGAAGGCGAACAGGACGCGCAGATTGCCCGGGCGATCATCGCCATGGCCCACAGCCTCAACCTGGCGGTGATCGCCGAAGGCGTCGAAACCCACGAGCAGCTGGAGTTTCTGCGTGAGCACGGTTGCGACGAGGTACAGGGCTACCTGTTCGGGCGACCGATGCCGGCGCATCAGTTCGAGGCGCAATTCTCCAACGAGACCTTGTTCATGTTCCATTGACCCGCCCGCTGCCTGTTCACAAGGTCCCCTAGGAGCCGCGACTGAATTGCGCCTAAAAAACGGACCTTCGAGTCAACTCTCGCCCCCGCCCAGCCCAGACACGGCGCGGGATGCAACATGAAGCCCATTGGTCCGCGACTTGATGCCACTTCATATGCCAGCCGCGAATCAATCGGTTAGAATGCCCGCCTAACTCACCCCCGATCCTTGAGGACCGCCATGTTCAGCCGTGATTTGACCATTGCCAAGTACGACGCCGAGCTCTTCGAAGCCATGCAGCAAGAAGCCCTGCGCCAGGAAGAGCATATCGAGCTGATCGCTTCGGAAAACTACACCAGCCCGGCAGTCATGGAAGCCCAAGGCTCGGTGCTGACCAACAAGTACGCCGAAGGTTATCCGGGCAAGCGCTACTACGGTGGTTGCGAGTACGTCGACGTCGTCGAGCAACTGGCCATCGACCGCGCCAAGGAGCTGTTCGGCGCCGACTACGCCAACGTCCAGCCGCACGCTGGCTCCCAGGCCAACGCCGCCGTCTACCTGGCCCTGCTGTCGGCCGGTGACACCATTCTGGGCATGAGCCTGGCCCACGGCGGCCACCTGACCCACGGTGCTTCGGTCAGCTCCTCGGGCAAGCTGTACAACGCCATCCAGTACGGCATCGACGGCAACGGCCTGATCGACTACGACGAAGTCGAGCGCCTGGCGGTAGAGCACAAGCCGAAGATGATCGTTGCCGGCTTCTCGGCCTACTCGCAGGTGCTGGACTTCGCACGCTTCCGCGCCATCGCCGACAAGGTCGGTGCCTACCTGTTCGTCGACATGGCCCACGTTGCTGGCCTGGTTGCCGCTGGCGTCTACCCGAACCCGGTGCCGTTCGCCGACGTGGTCACCACCACCACCCACAAGACCCTGCGCGGCCCGCGCGGCGGCCTGATCCTGGCCCGTGCCAACGCCGACATCGAGAAGAAGCTGAACTCCGCCGTCTTCCCGGGCGCCCAGGGCGGCCCGCTGGAGCACGTCATCGCCGCCAAGGCCATCTGCTTCAAGGAAGCCCTGCAGCCTGAGTTCAAGGCTTACCAGCAGCAGGTCGTGAAGAACGCCCAGGCCATGGCCAGCGTGTTCATCGAGCGTGGTTTCGACGTGGTTTCCGGCGGTACTCAGAACCACCTGTTCCTGCTGTCGCTGATCAAGCAGGAAATCTCCGGTAAGGACGCTGACGCCGCACTGGGCAAAGCCTTCATCACCGTGAACAAGAACTCGGTACCGAACGACCCACGTTCGCCGTTCGTCACCTCGGGCCTGCGTTTCGGCACCCCAGCCGTGACCACCCGTGGTTTCAAGGAAGCCGAGTGCAAGGAACTGGCCGGCTGGATCTGCGACATCCTGGCAGACCTGAACAACGAAGCGGTGATCGACGCCGTCCGTGAGAAGGTCAAGGCCATCTGCAAGAAGCTGCCGGTTTACGGCAACTGATTGGCGCTTGCCTGAAGTGAAAAAGCCCGGCCCAGTGCCGGGCTTTTTCGTTTTTCATGAACCAGGTTCGCTAACCTGTCGCGGTCCCTGTGGGAGCGGGTTTACCCGCGAAGAGGGCAACGAGGTGGATGGCACCGGCTACGCCGGTGTTCGCGGGTGAACCCGCTCCCACAGGTAATATGCTTGCCTTCATTACCTGGGCTCAATTCAAGTTGCTTCCACATTACCAACCACAGGCCACACCTTGACCAGAGAACAACTCGAGACCCACCAGACCCCGATCTACTTCGCTGCCGTGCTAGCAGCCGTTGCCTTCGGCCTGCTGGCCAGCGACACTGCGCGCCATCTTGAAGCCCTGATCACCCCGGCCATCGCCGTGCTGATGTACGCGATGTTCCTGCAAATACCCTTTCTCGACCTGCGCCAGGGCCTGGGTAACCGCCGCTTCATCACTGCCCTGCTACTGGCCAATTTCATGCTCGTTCCGCTGCTTGTCTGGGCCATCACCCGCGGGCTGGTGGAACACCCGGCGATCCTCATCGGTGCCTTGCTGGTGCTGCTCACGCCCTGCATCGACTACGTGGTGGTGTTCACCCACATTGGCAAAGGCGACTCACGCCTGACCTTGGCCGCAACCCCCCTGTTATTGCTGGCGCAACTGGTGCTGCTGCCGGTGTACCTGGCCCTGATGCTGGGTGGCAGCAGCCAGGTGACAATCTCCATCACCCCGTTCGTGGAAGCCTTCGTGCTATTGATCGTGTTGCCGATGGCCCTCGCGGTGCTCACCAGCGCTGGTGCCCGGCGCTCGCGCGCAGTCGCGACCTGGAACGACGCCTGGGCGTGGTTGCCGGTGCCGGCCATGGCCTTGGTGCTGATGGTGGTGATCGCTTCGCAGATTGTCGTGGTACTGCGTGATTTCGACCGTTTGCTGCCGGTGGTTCCGGTATACATCGGCTTCATGCTGCTGGCGCCGGTACTCGGCTTCGCCTCGGCACGGCTGCTGCGCCTGCCGGCCACCGAGGCACGCTCGGTAACCTTCAGCGCAGCCACGCGTAACTCGCTGGTGGTGCTGCCGCTGGCGCTGGCGTTGCCAGAAGAGATGCGCGGGTTGGCGGCAGCGGCGGTGATCACACAAACCTTGGTAGAGCTGGTGAGTGAACTGATTTACGTGCGGGCGATACCACGGCTTGTACGTTGACCCATCACGTGGGCGCTTAGGCCAGGTTGCGCTTCAGCTCGGCGATATGCTCCGGGCCGATGCCACAGCAACCACCGACCATGCTGGCACCCCGCGCACGCCAGTCCTTGGCCCATGCCAGGTAACCCGGCGGATCGAGGTCTTCGCGCAGTTCGTCCAGGCCATCGTTGGCAGTGGCTTCTTTGGGCTGCGGCGGGAAGGCGTTGGCATAGGCACCGATGGCAATCTCGGCGTTGTGCCGCTCGATGACCGAGCGCGCGACATCGATGGCAGCGCCGATCACCTCAGGCTGGCTGCAGTTGAACAACACCGCAGCCACGCCCAGGCTGACTGCGGCTTCGATGGCGTCGGCCACCGGCTCACCGGAGCGCAGGCGCGGAACCTCGTCGACGTCCTCGTCCTGCAGGGTGAATGACACCCAGAACGGCCTGCCGTCTGCAGGCAAATGGCTATGAATGGCCCGCACTTCGGCCACGGAACTCTGGGTTTCGGCCAGCCACAGGTCAACATGCGGGGCCAGGCCCTGGAGCAGCGGGGTCAGCACCTCTGCCACACGCTCGGCCTGGAACAGGTCGGGGCGGTAGGACCCGAACAGCGGCGGCAGCGAACCGGCCACCCTGACCGGGTGCGCGCCGCTATCTGCCGCGTGCCGCGCAAGCTGGCCTGCGATATGGGCCAGCTGTCGCCCTTCGGCGGCAAAGCGTTCTTCACCGATGTGAAACGGCACTACTGCATAGCTGTTGCTGGTGATGACCTGCGCACCCGCATCGATGAAGGCTGCATGCACGCCCACGACCGCCTCCGGCGCCTCGCTCAGCGCCAGCGCCGACCACTCGGGCTGGCGAAACGGTGCACCGCTGCGCTGCAGCTCCCGGCCCATGCCACCGTCCAGAATTACCATCGTTCGCTCTGCCATATAACTTCTCTGAAGGTTCTTATGAATAAAATTCATTATGGGGATTAGGGTTATAACTATTAAATACCCTATCACCCATTTGCCCAACATATCAGGTATGTACATGCGATTTTCTTCTCTGCTGGGTGCGGGCCTTGTACTGCTCGCAACTGCCACCCAAGCCTTTGCTGGCGCCACGTTGGAGCGGGTTGAATCGCGCAAGGAAATGGTCAACGTGCTGATGGAAAGCTACCCGCCGTTTTCCTTCCTCAATGACCACAACCAACTCGACGGTTACGACGTGGACGTGGCCAAGGCAGTGGCCGACAAGCTCGGCGTCAAACTGCGCCTGGAAACACCGTCCTGGGACGTAATTGCCGCTGGCCGCTGGAGCGGGCGCTACGACATCTGCATTTGCTCGATGACCCCGAGCAAGGCGCGCGCCGAGGTGTTCGACTTCCCCGTGGAGTACTACGCATCGCCCGCCGTGATCGTGGTCAATGCCTCGGATGAGCGCATCCATGGCGCCAAAGACCTGGAAGGCCGCAAGGTGGGTTCGATCAGTGCATCGAGCTACGAAAGCTACCTGAACAAGAACCTGGTCATTGAAGGCAAGGAAGACCAAAAGATCGATTACCCGTTCGACTTCGTGCAGGCTGCGCCCTACGACACTGAAAACGTCGCCTTCCAGGACCTGGGCCTGGGCACTGGCGTGCGCCTGGACGCCATCATTACCAACCTGGTGACCGCGCAGCCGCGCCTGCAGCAAGACAAGCGCTTCAAGCTGGCCGGCGCGCCGCTGTATGAAGAGCCCAACGCGGTAGCCATCGAAAAAGGCGACCCGGAGTGGGATGCCAAGGTACGCCAGGTGTTCGCCGAGCTGAAGGCCGATGGCACCCTGGCCAAGCTGTCGCAGAAATGGATTGGCGCCGACATCAGCAAATGAGCACCTTCCCTCCCTCCCCCAAGCCCGTGGCAAAGCCTGCGGGCGCCGGCCTGTTCGGTTTTCGCACCCGGTTACTGCTGACCTGGCTGGCGCTGTTCGGGCTGTTTGTCGCCTTCTTCCTCAGCTTTGACCTGAAGTTCGCCATCATTCTGGAGAAGTTTCCCAACCTGGCCGGTTTCAAGCTGGGGCCCAATGGTTTTCTGCAAGGCGCCGCACTGACCCTGTTCCTGTGCCTGTGCTCGATGGTGGTATCCGTGCTGCTCGGCTTTGCCGCCGCGCTGGCACGGTTATCCAACAGCGCGGTGCTGGTGGGTGTGGCCAGCTTCTACACCTCGTTCTTCCGTGGCACACCGCTGCTGATCCAGATTCTGCTGATCTACCTGGGGCTGCCGCAGGTGGGCCTGGTACCCGGCGCCATCAGCGCCGGCATCATTGCCTTGTCGCTGAACTACGGGGCCTACCTGAGCGAGATCTTCCGCGCCGGCATCCTCGGCGTGGCCCGTGGGCAACGTGAAGCAGCATTGGCGCTGGGCATGCGCACGCCGCAGATCTTCTGCCACATCATCCTGCCCCAGGCCATGCGGGTGATCATTCCGCCCACCGCCAACCAGTTCATTTCGATGCTCAAGGACTCGTCGCTGATATCCGTGATGGGGGTTTGGGAGGTGATGTTTCTGGCGCAGTCGTATGGGCGATCGAGCTATCGCTACCTGGAGATGCTGACCACCGCCGCCGTGATCTACTGGGTGCTGTCGATACTGCTGGAACTGCTGCAGGCGCGGCTGGAACGGCATTTTGGCAAGGCTTATCAGCGCTGAGGGCTGCACACGGCCCCTGCGAAATCATCTACGCAGGCACGACGCGCAGGAGCGCCACCAAGGGCGCTCCTGCATCTACCGCGTCAACTGAAGCCGCTTTGCCGCTCACAAAGCTTTCATCTCGGCGATATCCCGCGCCACCTGGTCTGCAGAGTGGTCGAACATCGCCTGTTCCTGCGCATCCAGCGGCAACTCGATCACCCGCGCAAGCCCCTTCTCTGCCAATACACAGGGCACACCCATGGCGATATCCGTTCGCCCGTACTCGCCCTCGAGAATCGCCACCGCCGGCAAAATACGGTTCCGCCCATTGGCGATCGCATCAACCATCTGCGCAATGGCCACGCCCGGTGCATCGCAGGCGCTCCCCATCTTCTTCAACCCCAGAATTTCACCGCCGCCCTTACGGGTGCGCTCGACAATCTGTTCGATCTGCTCGCTGGACAGGAAGTGCGACAGCGGCACCGAGCCGATCTCGCAGTAGCGCATCAGCGGCACCATGCTGTCGCCATGCCCGCCCAGCACCAACGCCGTGATATCCCGTGCAGAAAACCCGGTTTGCTCGGCGATGAAGCACTTCATGCGCGCGGTATCCAGCACCCCCGCCTGCCCGAACACCTTGTCGCGCCCCTGCCCGCTGACGCGCCAGGCGCGGTAGGTGAGCACATCGACCGGGTTGGACACCACCAGCACCGTCGCAGTCGGCGCGTGGTGCTTGATATCCGCCATGATGCTGTCGAGGATCGGCAGGTTGGTGCTCAATACATCCTGGCGCGACTGGCCGGGCTTGCGCGGCACGCCCGCCGTGATCACCACCAGCTCGGAACCCTCCAGCATCTCGGCTTTGGCCCCGCCGTGAACATGGGTATCGGAACCTGAATCCACCGCCGCCTGCCAAACGTCCAGCGCCTTGCCCTGCGCCAGTTCACCCTGCACGTCCATCAACACCAGCTCACGGCACAACTCATCCCGGGCGATGATCTGCGCCGCCGCCTCGCCGACCAGGCCGGCACCCACAATCGTTAATTTGTTCACCAGACACCTCCCAGCGGCGCGCGCCACCAGGAACACGCCTGCGTATAGAGAGAAGTATTGCCTGCCGGGGCTAAATGGCCACCCAAGACGATGCGACTACCTTCACTTGACAGTATTCCATAGCAGCGCGAATACTTTGACCAGATTCATATAGATGACCATACAACAAGGTGAATCAACCAATGAACATGCTGCCCAAGCGCCCCGTCGCCACACCGCCGCCCACCGGCCTCAGCGCCACGCCTCCCCTGCTGCCCACCTTCCGTTACCAGGCGGCCGCCTGTGAGCGGCAGCTAGCGCAAAGCCGCGTTCCCTTCCTCGCAACCGTAGCAGCCACAACGGCAGCCACCTGGGCATGCCCCGTGGAAATGCCCGTCACGCCTTCAAACCCTGAGTGCAGCCCGAGCGCCAGCCCAACCGAGACTCCTTGAATGACCCCCTTAGATATACAGCTATTACTGACGGCACTGGCCAGTGTTCTGGTGCTGGTGGCGCTCATCGTTTCGCGCCTGAAAATGCACCCGCTGCTGGCCTTGCTGGTGGTGTCCATTGGCGTGGGCTTCGCGACGCATATGGCGCCAGGCAGCATCGTCGCCCACCTGCTCACCGGCGCCGGCAAGACACTGGGCGCAGTGGGGGTGGTGATTGCGCTGGGTGCGATGCTCGGCAAGATCCTGGCTGACGCTGGCGTCACGGAACAGGTCGCGGATGTCATCCTCAAGCGCACCTCCGACCGCATGATCCCATGGGCCATGATGCTGGTTGCCTTTGTCATTGGCATCCCCATGTTTTTCGAAGTCGGCCTGGTGATCATGCTGCCGCTGATATTCAGCGTGGCGCGCAAACTGGAAAGCAAAGCGCGCTTCAAAGGCTCGGCGTATGTGTATGTAGGTGTGCCGGTCATTTCGGCGCTTGCCGCCATGCATGGCATGGTACCGCCCCACCCAGGCCCCCTGACCGCCATTGCCGTGCTCAAGACCTCGGTCGGGCCCACCATGCTCTATGGCTTCCTGGCAGCCATTCCGGCAATGATCCTGGGCGGCCCGCTGTACGGCATGTTCATTTCACCGCGCATGATCACGCGGCCCGATCAGGCATTGCTGGACCAGTTCACACTGGCTGAAAAAGCCGATGGCCAACCCCGCCCCGGGGTAATGGTCGGCATGCTGGCCGCATTGCTGCCGGCCATCCTGATGCTGGTGCATGCCGTCGCCGAGATGCTGCTGCCCAAAGGCAATGCGCTGCTGGAACTGGCCAGCTTCCTGGGCAACCCGCTGATCGCCATGCTGCTGGGCGTGCTGTTCGCCGGCGCCAGCCTGGTGCTTGCGCGCGGCGGCGACGCCGAACAGCTGCGCGATGCACTGGGCAAAAGCCTCAAGCCGATCGCCTCGATCATCATGATCATTGCCGGCGGCGGTGCCTTCCAGGAGATGCTGACCAGCGCCAAGGTTGGCGATGCCATTGTGCACCTGACCCAGCAATCTGCCTTCCCTCCCCTGATTCTGGGGTGGCTGATCGCGATGTTGCTCTCGGTGTCTACCGGTTCCGCCACGGTCGGTATCGTAGGGGCTGCCGGCCTGCTGGCACCCCTGGCAGGTGCAGACCCCAGCCTCAACCTGCCGTTGCTGGCCTTGTCCATCGGCTGCGGTTCGCTGTTCTTCAACTATGCGAACCATGCAGGCTTCTGGATGGTGAAAGAATCCTTTGGCATGACCATGGGCGAAGCCACCAAGACCATCTCGGTGGTGCAGTCCATCGTGGCGGTGGTCGGGCTGATGGTGGTGTTGATGTTGAATGCGGCCATCACCATAGGTTGAACTCGAGTCAACGGGGGCTGCGCAGCAGCCCCAATCTGGCCCAACCCTAGAGCAACGATCTGGCCTAACGTTCCAGATCCTGCTCGCTTCGTTCCATTACCTTCCCACACTGCTCACTGGCCAACCGGCTGATGATCCGGATCGCCTGATGGATACCGGCCGTGTTGCGAAAACTCAGCCGCGGGTTGTGTTCGCACTCGAGCATTTCGTCGTGCTGGACCAGGGCTTCGCCCAGCAGTTCGAGGGTCCAGGCGTAGCTTTGGATGGTGGAGAGGCGTTCTTGGTCAGACATGGCGGGCCTCCGGTTGGGTGGAGACGAAGCGGGGCTTGTTGAGGGTGAAATAGCTGGGGGCCGTTGAAGAACGGCGGAGGAGAACGGATGCGAGGGTCCTGCTTGGACTTGAGATAAGCATGCATGAGGCTCCAAGTTTTAGTTGGAGCTGCCACGATCCTTCCTACGGGATTGGGTGGCAGCTGTGTGCGGGGTAGGAATACCGGGAAACTTGGAAACCCGGCCAGGCCGAAGCCTGCCCACACACAGCCGCCATGACATAGCACGGCAGACGCAAAAAAAGCGCCAGCTGTGGTGCAGGGGCGCCTAGTGCGTGCGCCAAGTTTACCAACGGGTTCCTACGCCCGGTCACGGGATTTACCGTGACGGAGAGATTTAGCCTCACATTGGTTGGTCGGGCAATAGGATAACTTGTAGGAAACGTCCACGAATGGCGTATGAATCGCGCCGAATAGGATGACAACCTTTGAAAACCAATGACTTCTGCGCCTGTAGCAATGAGCTAAGGATTAATCGCTAACCTGCCAGAGCAGCCGTGGTTTCGACTTCAACGTAGCTTGACTCTCCACCTCCCTGTGCACCCGACAACCAACCCCATACGAAATGGAGTGTGGTGCGCCCTGCATCATCCACCCCTACCCGGCCACGTGACCATCCGGCGAGAATTTCGCCGTCATGAGTGATGCAGTGGTAAAGCAGTTCGATAGTATCGAGGCCAGTTACCCGGCCTATCTGGTGGCCGGTACGGATTCGGCCACCCTGGTAGGTGCTGGTGATAGCAATACCTTCGACCTGGTAATGGAAAACCGTGCCAGTACCTGACAGCCCCTGAGTATTGTTGGCAACCGCGAAACGACGATTGTGCAGCCGGTCTTTGACTTGGGCGAAGGTGCTTTCCATGGCGGTGTATTCTCAATGTGGGATGCCGAGACTAAGACGCTTACTATCACGGCTGCAACAGAACGGCACTGGAGTGAGGTATTTGAGCCAGGAGTCGCGTCGAATTTCTGCCGGACGTCCCCCCCAAAAAATAGCTGGCAGTTGCCGAATTTCAACGGAATTCCGTAATGAACAAACCACGAGAAAGCGGGTTTAAGGGGGTCTAGAGATTTTGGTCGCCCTCACTGAACGCTGAATTGGTGCGGAGACAGGAATCGTATCAACACGAAAGCGGCTGAATTCAGTAGGTATTATTCTTCATGGTACAACTCTTTATCTCTAAGATTATCCTCAGCCTGTTTCTAGGTTGCGAAACGCCGTGAGAAAAACCCTGACAGGATGATGGAAGGCGCTGATGCATTCTGCTCCCCATGAGCCAAAGCCAGCCTCAAGCGACCCACGGGGATATCGAGATATTAATCAAGCCTAAGGCCGTTCCAGCGAGCGGGTTTTGACCACACTTTGCGCATACCACCATGTAACCACGATTGGAGTCACGCCCAAACCGAAACCTTTTTGAAGATCGCTGTCGCTGGCAGGGCATGCGGATCGAGCCGTCCGGCGAGTTCTTCGGACCGAGGAGCCCAGAGGTTTGCGTGTAATCGCATTGGAAGATGTGGAATTGGAGTAGGGTCCCACCCTACACGCTCATGCACGACGTGGCCGTCCACTGACCACGTGATACGGTCCGGCCGCCAGTCAATCGTGTAAACATGAAAGTCCGAAGTAGCATCGAAGCCGAGGTCGATGCGACAAGGCGAACCCCTATAGCCGAAGTTTATTGCTGCGCCATCGTCACCTGGGTTGAAGTAGACGTTGACCAGCATGCTTCGAGGATCATCGCCTGCCAGTTCTACATCAATCTCTTGCCTTGGTGCATCTCGGTGAAGGAAAAAACCAGTAATAAGGCCGGAGCCGCTGGCGGCCTTTATCTGAGCCTCAAAGCGACCATAGCCGAACAGTTGTTTTGAAGCGAAGGCTCCCGAACGGTACTGCCTGGTTCCAGTGGCAACCTTGCTAATGATGAGACGGGCACCGTCTTTATCATGAACGAGAGCATCCTGCGAAAACGACACCAAATTCCCCGGAAAAGTCTCCACAAGCGCGGGAAAAGACGAAGTCGGTGTAGTCATTTCGGAGAAAACGAGCAGTTCCCCTACAGGAGGTATGGGGCGACTCGAGGGTACTCTGGGCTGCCACCCATATTTTGCCGGGAGGACCCAAGGTGACTCATCTAGCAAAGAAATTTGCTGGGGATGCGACGGAGCAATACCGTGCGCGCCATCTGCTCTGCCGTCTCGAAACATCCTCAGGCACCGCGGCGTTCCAACAGGGAACGACTGCACGGGCTCGGTGAGGCTGAGAAGACTGCACAGCGGCTCCCACAATCCACTATCTGACTCGCCACACGACAGTATTGCGGTGCGCGAAGGCGGTAGAGCCTCCAGCCGTGTCTCGGACCGAAACACTGTTTTCGCTTCCACGAGAAACCTTACGTCAGTTCTTGCGGTTGCAGCTTCCATCGCCTCCGGCGTTAGTGGGGCGTCAACGAGGGCATCGAACATCTCGAAAAGCTCCCACAAGTCTTGCGGGCGAATAGCTTCTTCATCACCATCGAACACCCGCACTCGCAACCCCAACATCGACAGAGCCATTGCGAGCGCTTCATGCTCGCCGCGGGTAGTCCAGGCCAATACCGACACAGCCCCCGCCCGCTCAGGTGCCATAGGGCCCGAGCCTGCATCAATAATCCCCGCTCGCGCTAGGTAAGGAAGCACGGAATAAGAGTTGTCCGAGCCGCTGTCCTGTCGCTGTAATATAACCGGCGAAGAGAGGGCGAGTGCACCGAGCTCACCAAAGCGATAGTTTAACCACATGTCCACTGGGCCAATTACGGGCATTGCCCGTAGCAGTGCCGCCGCACCTTCACGCGACAAAATGTAGCCGGAGAGAAACCAAAGTCCCCGCACCGGTCGGAAAAGAGCATCGCAGAGGTCAACACGTTCTGCTGTTCCCCCGGCATCCTCATAAGACAGGTACAACAAACGCGGACCTCCTTCAGCAAAACAGCGTTGAATGGCGGCACGCCAGCCACAGGAAATTGCTGCCGCTGCGCCTGTCTTGAACCAAACGTCGTCCTCGAGCACCAGCACATACTTGTCTGCCCCGCATGCGATAGTCTTCCAAACCTCCACGTGCGACCTCGCCACAGCTATCTCCTGCCGCGTCATTTTTACCGGCTCGTCGATGTGAAAGCACTCCTCAAGCCTTGCATCCGGCTGGACGTAAAGTTGGTCACCGATGCGGTATGTCGAGTCGACATCGGCTGTTGCGGCGACGGCGCGGCCGTCGCGAGCATCCACTGCCGCGAACCGTCGAGCTATAGAGGCAAGGGAAACATCGTCGGCCGTTCGGAACCGCCGAAGTTCTCGGACCACGCGCCGCCATCTACGCGGTTGCCGGTCAAGGTTGACGATTAGAATCGAGTTGATCAGTCCTTCGCCCGTACCAAAGGCCGAGATTTTGCCTCCCGGGAAAATGCTCGCTATGGCACGTTGCAAACGAAATGCTATCCCACGCAATATGCCGGAGGCGTCCCTAAGATTCATCGAAACTTCCCTCTCCAGATAGCCTCATTGGGGGTCCATGTTGCGCCAGTTGCGGGCGTCATTGCGGTAGGAAAGGTCCCAACGTGTTTCCGCAATGGCCTCCCAGTCATTTAACAACTCAAAGTCGGGGGCCCCCCCCCTAATCAGCAGATCACGTGCGTGCGCAGCTAACGATGCGGTGAGATTTCCTGGACCTGTCGTCTCTTGTATCTCTGGAAAGCGCCCCTTGCCTAAAAGCTTTTCGGTCGAGCGAGACAGTGCTCGCTTCAGAACAGGGTGATTGGCTGGCGCAGCTATTGGATCGTTATTGACATAAAATATGCGTTCGTCTGTAGGTAGATCACTTCGCCAGATCTCTGACGCTGGCACCATGCCGCAAGATGGGATGTCGTAGCAAAGCGGCTGTACCTTAAGTGCGCTGTCATGGAAAAGGTATTTCCAGTTGTCTCCAAGCAGTACATCATCTGCATCGACATACAGTCCACCTTCTGCAACTAAGACGCACATCCGCAGATAGTCGCAGCGCATTGCCGGATGCCGGCATCGCGCGAATGCCTCTTGCTCCGAAACTCCATACCACTCATTAATGTACTCGACAGCGGATACGTCGTTAAACATCCGGAACGCAAAGCCCTCCGCACTGAGCCTCCTCCAACTGTTTATACAGTCTTGAACGTCGTCCGGCACATCATGCGGATCGTGCCAGTATTGTACGAGTGTCTTCGGAATACTCGAAGCCAGGCTCGATCCGGCAACACTCGAAGCTGCCGAGCGGTCCAGCTGATGCAGCGTGAGGTTTCGGATAAAGGAGGATCGCAGACGATCGTCCTCCTCGAATCCCAGTGGGTATGAATCCATATTGTTCGCTTACTCAGTAAGGGTCAGACATCGGATTGGGGCATCCGATTGATGCCCCTTCCGCAGTGACGCATGGCGTAACTAGCGCTAGGCTTTGCCCGGTTAGCGGGTCGCCAAAGCCGAAGAGTCCGCGACCGCCTTGTATGTTTGATATCGCTGGGAATCCTTTCGCAGATACGCCCGCCCTTCAACCACGAACCCGTCCAATCCGTGTTCCACGCTGTAGGAAGCGAGATCAGCAATGTTGTTGATGAAGCCTTTTCCGTTGAAATTCAGGGACGTGTTACACAACACTCCATACCCAGTGCGATTTTTAAACGCGACAAGCAGATCATGAAGTCTTTTGTTGGTTTTAGAGGTGACGGTCTGGATACGGGCCGTCCCATTCACATGCGTGACCGCTGCTAGGGCGTTCGTCGTTGCACGATGAGTGAAAAGCATGTGTGGACTCTCGTGTGCGCATCCGAACCATCTCTCTGCATCATCCTGGAGGCATACAGGAGCAATCGGACGGAACTGTTCGCGTTGCTTGATCTCGTTCAGTCGGATTCGAGTGCCATCTCGAAACGGGGCAGCCAAGATAGACCTGTTTCCAAGTGCGCGTGGGCCGATTTCGTATCGGCCATTTACCCATCCGAGGATGAGGTCGCTCGCCAGCATATCGGCAACTGCAACGGAATCGACATCTCGGATGTCATATCTCTCAGCATTGAATGCGCCTAGAGCACTGAACGCCAATCCAGCATAGACATCCCATTCGATCTTCGGATTGCCAGTAAAGCGGAACTGCGCATCGACGGCCGTGCCTATGGCGGCGCCGGAATCGTTGGCGACCGGAGGCACGAATATCTCCGAAAAAAGACCAGTCTCCATCCATTTCGTGTTCCAGTCGCAATTCAACCCGCATCCACCGGAAATAATCAGTGGAAGCTTCTTCTTCAAATGATTTTTTGCGAACCGATAGAAGATATCGAATAGCGCATCGCTATATATCCCCGCGAAATTTTTAAACTCATGATCTTCCAGACCCACATTGAAGTGAGGCGCACTCTCAATGCCCTCATAAGAACTGAGTGCTTGGCACGGGCCACCTAATAGAAAATGAATTAACTTCTTCTCTTCAGCGGACGGGGTGCTCCGATTCGAATATGATGCCAGCGCCATGAGTTTCCCCGCATCTGAGTGCCTGGGATACGCTCCAGTTTTTGGAAAAGTCGGATCTGCCAAGCCATAGAGCAGACCGTAGCGATTTCCCGGCTGATCTAGAACGTCGGCAACCAGCGTGATGTTCAGTTCTGAATCAATTTCGTAAAAAGCCCCGAGGCCGCCCTCCCACACTAATGCATAGCACGGAGTTCCTTTTGGGAAAGCCGACATACCAAAGGCACAAAGTAAGTGCGCGCGTTCGTGCGAGGATGAAAAGTACTTCACATCTCGTTTTAGGAAACGTCTTTGGCTTATGATGAAATCGTTATCGGATACCCCACGATATCCGACATTCGTTTTCGAGCCATATAGATACTCATTATGATCACGAGGCCACCATCCACCAGCACAAATTACATCTGGAATGTCTTCTAGCTCACCGATCGCATCTAAAATGTCCGGGATAGCAAGTGATGAATATCGATAGTTTGAATCCTTTTCCGCTTCGATAGACATAATCAAACGTCCATCTTGAAGTAGTGCGATGGCGCCATCGTGGCCCGGGTTATACGAGAGAATTTTCACGCGCTGGCAATCCCGTCATCCATAAACACCCATTTGCATGGTAGCGCCCCCTCAACTGGGGTGAGCGCTCCACGCACCATTGATGTAGCAGTGTAGGACCGTACCACAATTTTTGTTAAGCCGGCTCGCTTAACATCGCCAGTGGAATCGCATTTCACCTATGCCAATGACTCACAGAATGGCGATGCTGGATTTTAGTCAGATAGGATAGATCCGAAGAGGCTGAATGAAACCCGCTCGGCAAGCTGGGTGTTCAGTCCCAGAGAGTCATGGTGCGTCCTCAACCGCGGCCCAAGCTTACCTGAGGGGGCTTGCCAGCGCGTCTTGACATCTAGGCATCGACAGCTCACACATAGGTAGAAGCCGACTTCACTACATCCACGAGTCGACAGAGTGGACAAGTTTGCATCAATTCCTGCCACTGCCACTGTCAGAAAGCGGCCGTTCGCCAGTGTCCGCTATCGACCCGAAACAGACACCCACTACAGACTCAGAGTCGATTGACTGCTCTTTTGAATCCCCTGCTCGGGGCACGCCCAATACGGCCAGGCGTTCAGTGAATATTGGGATCACCGTGTCGTTGCGCCAATGCATAGGCAATGGCGCACTTCACCGCGTCAGCTAGTTCAATTCCGCTTAGCCAACAACTCAGCATTCGGCTCAACAATTGCGTCAGGCAATTCCCTAACTTTCACGCTGGAGCTTTCGTAATCGACTTCTAAGTGCTCAGAAAATCGCTGCACAAAGAGATCAGAGTGGAACTGATCAAAAAACCTTCGCCTAGATTTAATTTTGCTGTTATTGGCAATGTAGTCTCCGATAAACCCGGAGCTAGCCAATACGGCCAAAGAGGCCAAGATTATAATCCAAGATTTCTTAGCGAACGAGTCGGGTTCAAGAGCCAAATAGGCACTGACATCCGCAAAAATCACGGCAGTTATCAAGAGTAAAACTGTCGCTGACTTAACCCTAGACTTATTTTCGCTGGAATACTTTTCAAGGAGAGTCTGAACACGAGCCCGAGATGTCTCAATGTCTCGACGAAGCGCTTCATTTTGCTGGTTTTGTAGACTCAAAAGTCCAGCATTAAGCGCATCAATCTGGGCGCTGCTCGCTCGCTGCTGTTCCGCCGCTTTCTCCTGGTGCGCAGCCAACTCTTCTGCAACACGCTGCGTATCTTGTGCTGCCTGGGCCGTAGCCTCCTCCGCAAGACGCAATGTCTCCTTATGCTCTTCCTGCAGCTTCTTGATTTCCGCTTCAGACTCTTCCTTGAGGGCCGTTCTCCACTGATCCTCCAGATGCTCTAGGACGCGCGATGCATCGTCCACATTATCGAGGCTCATCCGCTGCTCTAGCATGAATCGTGTCATGTACTGAGCTGAGCGCTGTGTAGTCATGATGGCTCGGAAGTGTTCAGCTCTTACGGAATCAAGGCTCTCCAAGAAGCCAGTAACGCTAGTCAGTAGCTCTTGACTCGGTTCCAGAGCAGAAGCGCAGTTAGCGATCAGCCGATGGTGAGCAAGCTCAAATGATCCTTGAGCCCCAAACAGTACCAGCATCAGACCCGCCAGGTGACGATCTGTCACCGCAGCTGGCACATCCTCTGCTCGATAGATCCTCTCCTGAAGGAGGAATCGTGCAGAACGACGTGCAACCTGAGCGTTTTCAGTTACAAAAACATGCTGTGCTTGGTGGAAGTCACTGCGATTGGAAGTAAGCCTTTGTCTAAGCCTAACAATGGCTGCAACCGCTGCAGCATCACGCGCCCGTGCATAGACGTTGTAATTCCCCAATGCCGATACTAAATTGTTTTCCTCATCAGCAGAGAAGTAACGTTCGGCATTCTCGGGAGTACGTATGATCGCTATCTTCTTTCCGCGAATCGACGAGTCCAAATTCCCAATGAGAGACTGAACATATGTCCTGAAGTTTCGATCTCTGAGCCGCCGATAAGTAGCACGATGCCCATCGCCTTGTTCAGAGCGTGCGAGAGCCGCCTTCAAGTTTGCGCGAATTTCTTCCACATGATGCTGGAAAATGCACAGGATTGCCCCTTTACTAGCCAGCCCTTCAATCAACAAGGTGGCATAGTCGCATGCAAGCGGATCACTGACATCCAGATACGACATCACCAAAGGCCCGTCAAGGTAAAATTTCATACCTTTCAAGCTAGAGGTCGTATTTGGCTCACGTAAATTCAGGATATATTCTGCAGCAATGGCGCCGCTGGCGATCCTGACAAGCACAGGGAAGAGCTGACTCCCCTCATCCTTGAGCTTCAAGATAAATGATGCACAAAGCAGCTTAAGCCGATCTTGCTTAGCAGTATCAACTGGATCTGGAACTGCAGCATCTGCGGCCCTTGTTCGGTTCAAGCGGAGGATACGACCTGCAGGTGGCTCCTCCTTTGGCTTAACACCAGGCTTAAGCAGCTGAGCGTGAAAATCCAGGGAAACAAGCTGATTTAAAAAAACACTTTCAACGAGTGCCGGGTCAATCGCCTCTTCCTGAGGAATCAACGGACTGCAGTAGGCGGAGAACTGATCGACTAGAGTTTTTACCTCATCCTCGATTGGACTGATGCTTTCGAAGCGCTCTGCAGGAGCGTAATAGTGCTTGACCACGCTTCCGTTTAGCTCGGAAGGGATTAGCACGCCAGCGCTCACCAGATTCGGAACCAGTTCATCCGTTACCCAAGGATGGATCTCAATCCCGTAAAGCTCCTTGAGCTTCTTGCACAACTCTTGGGCATCAAATGCCTTGCCGGCGTTGGCCTGAGCGATAGGCGAGACGATTGGAACCAGGCCACTCAGGATGTCGTCTTGGGATCCAGTCTGTGCCAGATATGCGTATGCGAGCAACGGACGGTCGTGGTCTATCTCCACCTTCAATCCCTCTCGAAACAAGGCAATGCCCATCAAGTCTTCCTTAGCTTTATAGAGGGCCTACGATAGCTTCTGGCCACCACGCCGTCTACTCAAGCGCGTCTCACCAGCCCCCACAGTCAAAGCAGCCCCTGAGATGTTAGATGCTTGACTCCCGCATCCAGATTCTGGGCACGCAGTTCGTCACCACAAGGTTAATTCCGAAAGGAATACAAATGTATTCCTTGAGACCGTAACACGACTTTTGCGAAGCCCCACTCACCGAAGACATTCGTTTGGCACTTGAAGACCCATGCTTTTTCTAGACGACAAACTAGCAGCTGTACGGTCAGCAGGTAGTAATAACGAGTTGCCTTGCATCGCCTCGGCAGGCGATGTTCAAGAAACCAAGCCACATGTTTTCTACGCCAGGCCCAAGGTGTTTCTAGCTGCCAACGTTCAGCTATCTCAGCATGAATGAGCTTTGCTTGCCGTAAATGACGCTGTCGCGTTGCGTACGACCCCTTCAGCACCGCAGCCAAGAACAGCTCCATATCAAATACATTACTCATCTGCGACCTCCTACGTAGGCAGCAACCACATCGACCCGACCGTGCCCTAGCTCACAGCTGATCTGCTTCCGTGCTTCACGATCAAGGTTCCTATCTACCTGGCAACATTGGCCGCCGTGGATAGGCGCACGGTGTTGGGTGATTTGCTCATAGCGCTCACAGGCGTATGCCGCTCGTAGCTCATGGAATCCTTTGAGGTTGTGTGCATGCAGGATGTCTCGCGCAGGGCGAATGATTTCTTGCAGAACATTCAGGTACCTTTCGTGTGGCGCAATCGGGTTGCGGCTACCCGCAGGCGAAATCTGGCGTGCAAACTCAAGTGCATCTCGAACATGGCCGTCCACCGCATCCAACGCGGTGCCGAGGCACCGGCGCGGCCGCCCTTGGTGCCATCCTGAATGTTAATCCTACCTAGATCGTTAGCTTCACGGCTTAGCCGTGGCAGGTCAGCCAAAATGGCCTCACGCAAGCGCATGCCGGTGGCCCGTGCCTACAGAACAATCGCAGCGGCCCGCAGCTGATGATTGCGGCAAAGCACATCGACGATCTGTTTAACCTGTTCGCGGTCTTGGCCCTGCGGCACAACATGTCGAACCCCGGTACGCTGCATACCCAACGCCTTGCTCGGACTTGGCAACTTCACGGACTGATCACCGCGAAGCGCCGCCATGGTCCTGTTAACGCTGGAAAGCCGATTTGTGCGGTGCTGATGGCGAGGTCACCGCGCCTAACCACGTCGCGCAGATACGCCGCATAGTCCGCCAATACCTTCCGATCAATCTGCCGCGCATCATTGATACCGGGCCCATGTTTGGAGCGGCACCACTTCACGAATGCCTGCCACCGCTCATTTGCACATGCCTGGATCGCTAAATTGAACCGCGAATGGTCGTCCAGCACGGTCAAGGGATGGCACTGCCCCTGAGAGGTCGAGAAGTAACCCTTGAAATCCATCTGCCATAGATCGTTGGGGGCATCGTGAACAAAGCGACACCACGCTTTTCCTGCATCGGAGGCTTCGGCCGGGATGAGCTGATGCCTATGCAAGATTGAGGTCACCGTACTCGGCGCGATTGCTGGACCGCCTAGGACCTGCATGCGCTTGCTGATCTTCCTCCCGCCCCAAGCCGGATGCTCTGTACGAAGTTCTACGACCTGCTTCTCGATTAGCGCCGACGATTGCTTGGGGCTCGTCTTCGGACGGCGAGACAAGTCCTTGAGGCCTTCCGAACCGCTGGCTTCAAAGCGGGCAAGCCATTTGTAGGCGGTCTGAGGACTGATCTTGAACCGGCGACATAGCTCCCGCCGGTTAGCACCTTCCTGCCGCGCCAGGACAACGAACTCCTCACGTAACGTCATGATGTCTTTCTCATCCCAGGGCATGGCTGTGGCTCCGGCAGTCATTGCTACCGATAAGTGTCCACCATGTCCTGGCACAGCTGTCACCCATGTCTCCCGTTTATACACTGGGTAAAGAGACGGGCGCAGGTTGGTGCAAGATTCGGCCAAGCGGATAGGTTGCTGCAGGACCGCTAAGTAAAGAGGGAACGTCTGGCGCACGAAAGCGGTGTACTGGAATAGGCGTCCATCACATGGATAGTGAACGTGCGAGCTACCGGCTTGGGGAGTACACCAAAAATCATTGCCGGGGGCTTTCAGGGCTCGTACCACAGGGTCGCTGACGAAAATTGCATTGGCACTGTTTTTTATACGTGCGTACGGCGGGTCAGTATCTCGGTGCATGGCACGGGCTTCACCCGTGTTCGCGGGCAAGCCCTAATGCCAGTCAGTTAACGTTTTCCGGCTTGATTGGGGCTGCTTTGCAGCCCTTCGCGGGCTTGCCCGCACACAGGGATCGCGCTAGCTCTTAGAAGTTGAGCAAGCCAGTTGGCTTACATAGGTACGGGGTAAAGTTCCGGGTAGCGATACCTGTTCGACTGCCCGGCTGCGCATGCTTTGAAAAGCTGCTCCGAAGTATCTTGAAAGGGTTTCGTGGGAGAGGGAACTGTGTTGCAGGGCACAGTTCAGCGGTGGCGCAAGAATTGCCGGGGCCGCCTTGCGGCCCTTTCGCGACACAAGGCCGCTCCCACACAGGGCGTGGAATATTCGAGCATCGCGCTTACATTCGGGCTTTAACGTTCACGAAAGGAGACGAATTCAAGCTTAATTAGTGCCTATCTTGCAATTATTCACGGCCTGTCGAGTGGCTCTGGAATGAACCCCTGCTCCCTCAGTGCCTTGATGACCCCACGCACCAGGTAATTGTTGGAGAAGCCAATGGTGTATTGCCTCGAACCTGGGTTGATTGGCAGAAGCATGCCTTGCTCTACCAGGTTCTTGATTTGATAAGTCCGTTGGTTAGCCGTGAGCGCGGGGAGTGCCTGAGCAATGTCACTCGATTTCACGACCTTCATCTTTATGACACTGACCAGAATCTGTTCCTCGGTCTCGGTAATCCACTCCCGACTGCGTGCAAAACTCACCGCCGGCAACAGAATGCACTTCGTGACGTAGCCATAGTCGGTGAGCTTGTCCACCTTCTCCAATTCGTCGCGGATGCCCTGCAACACATAGGTACACCATGCCTCCAGCCCTGCTGTGGTGCCAGTATCGGCAAGCCCTAGCATGGTGTAGTACTTGTCCCGGTCATTGCAGAACACTGCTGTGGGGTTGAGTACCCGACCACCCGTGTTCACGTTGAAGCCGTACTTCATCAACAGCGCGTAGGTCAGCAGCCTTACCACCCGCCCATTGCCATTGCCGAATGGATGAATCCAACCGAAACGGTGGTGCGCCAGGGCGACCTACATCAGCGCGTATTTAGGGGAATCGTCGCGATTGATGAAACTGACCAACTCCTGCATGTACTGCGGCACCAGCACACCTTTTGGAGGCACATGCTCCGCCTGTGCGATCCTGACCGCCCCTTCCCGGTAGGCGCCTGGCGTTTTATCGCCTTCACGCCGTAACCCCAGTACGGTCATGGCGTGCAGTTCTCGAATCGTATGCTCTGTCAGGTCTGCACCAGGCTTGATCACCTCTTCGATGTAATCCATCGCCTTTTCGATGTTGGCAATTTCCAGTAACTGATCGGTGCTCTCGGCCTTCCCTTCGACCTTGCTGTCGATGTAGTCGGTCAGTGTGGTGTGGTTGCCCTCGATTCGAGCAGAGCCCAAGCTCTCCAGCGTGTGGAACAGCGCCTTCAGCTGAAAGAACACCTGAGGTGGAGTGTCCCCTTCCAGCCTCAGCCTGCGCAGAAACTCGAGCACGGCCAGAACGTCAACCAGCGGCGAGTCAAAGGACGGGGTCAGTAGCTTGCAGGTCGTGGTGAGAAAACTGGGGCATCTCAAAATTATCTCTAACCGGGAAATCCATTATCTAGAAAAATTTCGGTTCTCACCCCGTAAACACTGGCCAAAACCTGATCGACAGCTAACCATTATCTAAAAATACGTCCAACCCTAAGTGGAAAACTGCGAACCGTTAAGTCAAAAACACGCAGATCCGTGGGGAAAAAACGGGAACAAAAAAGCCCGCACAAGGCGGGCTTCTATTGGTGCCAGGTAGCGATAAATCGCCATAGGCCAACTGATTCTGGTGCGGAGACAGGAGTCGAACCAGGACATTCTAAACCAATGAATTCAGGGCACCGACCATCCGCCGTGCGCCTTCATATACCTATATGTATACCTAAAAACAAATCTACCGGGCCGGCAGTCGCCGACGCCGACGCCGACGCCGACGCCGATACGAGGCTTCGCAGCTGATGCACGCCCACAAAGCAAAACCCCCGCAAAAGCGGGGGTTACGGAAGACACTCAGCAATCAGCTGTGAGAGTACGAAAGAACGATTTCCCTCACGCTTGGCTTGTCGCTGAGCTTCTTCACCATTTGCTCGTAAACGTCTCCACCGCTGTTAGGCCGGACCGGCTGCACACGCTGGTTCGTCGAGTTAAACGCGTCACGCACCGATGAACGGGGGGCAGTGAGCTGAAGGCTTGCAAAGGGTGTGGTCATTTCAGCGCTCCATCATTCTGAACGGGTGAAGAAACGGTGATTCAATTCTGGACGGAAGTAGTGCTTACGATCAATCCAGATGAACCCATCGTGCTTGCTTATCACCGCGACGTCTATTGGCCCTGACACAGATTCCGAGGGTCGCGTGACTCGCTCCTTCAGCGACTCCAGCTCGATAAGGCTCCGGGCCAGCGCCGCCATCTCTGGTAAGGGCAGCGAATGTACAACGGAGGACAGCGGAAAGATATGTTGATTTCGGATCTGCGTGTGCCACCTGTCAGAATGACCCGCATTCACCTCCTCAATGATCTCCTTGATCCTCTCCTTAGGTACGCTCGCCTCAGCCCCTATCTCAGCTTGGAGCTTAGCTGCCAGTTCGTCAAAAGCTAACGAGGTCGACCCGTCGACTGTGTAGAGGACGTCGGGTGAAATACCCATACGAAAAGTGTTGATCATATACGTAGTCGCAAACGGCTGGATCACGGCTGGAGAGCTAGCATCCATTACACTGGGGGCATTGCGATGCAGTATCAACCTGTCACCCAAGAACCCATAGCAATCGTAGCTCTCCAAGACAGGGAAAAACTCCTCCTTCCCGTATCCAGCTACGACCACCCCTGTCTTGTCGGCGTACATGATGAACTCTTTCACCGCAAGCTTGGCCAATGCCTCAAGGAACCTGGGGATCAGGTATGCCCTAGTGCCGGACTGCATGAAGATGTAGAACGATGTAGCAGCGATCGCTTCAAGCTCCGGTGACGTAGTCGCATGTGCATGAGCGATATCTGCTTCTCTCAGCAGAGGATTGAGTTCTATTGCGTCGATCTCCACTTCGCACAACGCCAGGGCGCTTTCGATTTCCTGGTCACTCTTGCCAGCTAGGTCCTCAATGGTAGCCACCCCCGCCTGCTGGGCAATGCGAAGCTGAAGCCGATAGGTCGCGGCCGCAACGACATCAAACAATGCAGAGCCGCGTGCCGCATCGGAAAATAGCTTCTCCTCTCGCTCAACAAAATCGAAGAAGCGCTCAGGATAAGTCTCTAGCTTGTCGTACTGATCCTGACCTAGCTGCTCACGAAATGCCTTAATAGGAAGCTCCCAGGGAACTCCATGAAGATCCGCAGAGCCATAGATCATGAGGCCCACTGGGGCTACCCTGCTCAGTTCAAATAGCTTGTTCGCGCCTTTGAAGTACCGACGTTCCTGCTCCCCATCCTTCCAAGACGTCACGGTGGTGGCGCTATCAGCAGCCAAAACCACAGCGGTGCGGCTCATTATCGCAATTTCAGCAGTCATGACTTCCTTCCTGGTGGCATTTTGCATCACACATCAGAAACATGACCTTAGCCAACCTCCACGATGCATGCCACGTCGACCGTTCCCATGCTGCAAGTCAAACAAGTCTGAACCACTGTTCAGTGGGCGCTGTTCAGCCTCAATTTCCTCGCCTTGGCAGAGGCAGGCATGTAACAGCAAAAACGCTCTGTTTCCGGACATATGGGCTTTGATCCCGGTGCTCAAGGCCTTGTCTCGATAGGTTCAAAGCCCATCAAGCATTCAGTTCTAGGACCAAGCAAGCCGTAAGAAATCGACAGCGTAGCCGCTGATCCGCACCAGCGACTACGGCGATGCCAGGGGGGTCGTGTATAGCCGGGCCTGATTAACCCGAACGGCGGGGCGCACCAGACGTTGCGATGCAGCAACCCCTTGCTCAAGCAGATGCCGGAAAGTTTGCCGGGATCTACAGCCCTATCTGCCTGATGATCCTTCGCGGCTCCATTCCATCGCGCAGAGCCCTGCTGGCGTCCATGGTCGTCTGATCATGCGCCTTGCCCTCGAATTCTTCGGCCATGGCGGCGGCCTTCCTGACGATCAGCAGCGCCAGCTCAGGCGGGGAGGTGATAGGTTCTGGGTCGGGTAGGTAGTCGCAGTCGATATTGGACGTGGTGCGGCCCTCGGTATGGTGGCACCGGATTATCTGATAACTACCCAGTACCCGGGTAGTTCACCGCAGGCCGAACGGCCACCTGCTGGACCTGCGTCACCTGCACATTTTCGTTGCTCCTGCGCTTTCATGTCAGACCTGCGGTAACCGGGCACCTTCGTGGGCGGGCAGGCCCAGCCTGGCCTGGGCTGCTAGGCCTGCTTGGTTCTCGCGGACGGCGGCGACCGTACTTGCCCGGTCATGTACTGCGTCGAGAACCAGTCCACCGTGTCGATTTCTACACAGCGTGTCGTTTTCCACACGCTGGCGCTCGTCGAGCCGATCGATATTGGTAGTTTCGCCGAGGCTGGCCAGCCCCAGGCAATGCCCTCAGAACTGAGGGCATTTCTGCCTTGGAGGCACCTTCGCTGCAAGGGTGTGGTGATATCCACCATCCCTTAGCCGTGGCGGCGGCCCTGGTTCCCGGATGTATAATCCCGGTCCACCAATTTCCACGCCCCTGCGTAGGCCACCAATGACCAAGAGCACCGAATCGGACAGCCCAGATCTGGCTATTTCAGAGGGCTGCAGGAGCGCCTGCGCCGATTACCTCAAGTACCTGGACACATTCCTCATTCCGGTACAGGAAGAGCTACGCACCAGCTCTGAAGTTCGCACTCTGAAGCTTCATCAGGTAATCGGGGCCAATCTTTGCGCCGCTCATGCGGTCGACTACATCATCGCCATCCGCAAAAAGATTGGTCTGTGCACGCCCAGAGGACCGCTAGTTCAGTCATTTGACACTGAGTTCGCAGTTACTGGCGCTCGTATTCAGGGCGGCAAGATGGCACTGGTCGACGCGGTCAACAACGCCATGAAGCACATCCGCATCGAGCCCACGCGCTACCAAGACCTGATCCAGAAGTACGGCCAGGTCAGCTTCGAGTGCTTGGTCGAGGACGAAGGGAGAATACTGTGTCTTCTGGACGGATTTCGGTTTGACTACGTCCGCGTTGTGCTTCTTCCGGTTCTGCAGGCGCTATGCGCCTGGCACTTTGAAGACGAGGAGGAAGTGGCAGAGTTCGCCCGCGGGGGAATGGAAGACATCGCCCACGCGGCTTACTCTGACTTGGACGATGACGATCCAATCGATGCCCTGATCAACGCTTGCAACCCCACTTGCATCAACTGCGACGAGGGTGAGGAGGATTGCCAATGTGCAGAGTACATCTTCGCTGGCGAAGCCGGGGAGTTTGAAGCTAGGTTTGCGACCAGTGCCGAGCTAGACACCCTCCTCTCCGAAGTCTCGGGCGCCTACCGGCGCGACAGACTTATCTGAAACGATCACACAGTAGGACCAATACAATCTTGGCCCTACTGTTGCTATCGCCTTGCCTTTTACAGGCTCAAAAGGCTACCAACCACAACTTCACACCACTCTGTTCTGGCTCTTGTGCTAACTGATGCGTCTCACGTTGCTGCGTCCACTCGCCTCGAAGTCCAACCGCAACTGAACACAGTCCGGGTCACCACGCAGCAACTCCAGAGCTTCCGCCATCACCTGATCGGCACTCATGCCTGTATAGCTGCTCAACGAAAGTGGTATCTCAACAGGCCCGGCATGGCTGGTTTTTGTCAGGTCCGTGACTTCCGGATTCCCTTGACGAGCACGACCGGAAATTCTTGACGACCTTCGCTCCCACAGGTCCGCCAGATACAGCGCCATCCCTTGTACAGCAAGGTCTACAGTCGATCATGCCCAAGCGCCAGCGGCTCAATCCGTCAAGACTGGTCAAGAATTTCCGTCAGGGCTCTGTCAAGGATGCGGGTCATTCTGGACGGGCCGAGCTATCCGGTCGTGTTCGAGTTGCCCACGCATCAGGCGTGCCGCTGACTTCGCGAGATTCTGCCTGCTGATGCTGGCGCCGATCCGTCCAGAGCCTGTCCAGAATTCGGGTTGCCCGCGCCAGCCCATCAGGCATAGGCCCAGGCCAAGCCCGTCGAGCGCATCAGGGCGGCGGGCGATGCTGGTCGACCACCGTCTAGTGCTGGTCTAGTTTCTTCTGGCGATTCTGGACGACCATGTGGCCGGAGCAGGCCACGGCAAGATCGGCAACTCGGGTGCCACGCCCCAAAGCGCCAACACCAACACCCAACACCTGCGCCGATCCGTCCAGAGCTGTCCAAAATCCGTCTTAGGCCAGTCAAAGGTTTTGACACGGACAGAGCCCCAACTTTGACGGCCTCCAGCACCGGGAAGGCCTCAGACGCCCGGCCAAAAGAGCCACTGCCATCTGTCTGGTCCGTACGCCGTCAAAGCGTGGTCAAACAAGTGCCCAGCACCACCGACAATGTGAGACGGCGCCATCCCCCAGTTTTACGATCACCGCCTGAACAAAGGCCTCGGGCGCACAGGCCATGCTGGTTCCGTCTCATGCCTGTCTCATATTCGGTAAAGGCTGGGTAAAGCTAAATCTGCGGCACTATTGGAACAGCAATGCTAGGGGGTTGATCAAAGTCGAGCTGTGCTCCGGATAAAGCAGCTTGCATGAACCGCTCGCGAACGACGGGATAAATCGCCTTCCCGGTGTGCCCTTTGTAATTAACCAGTGCCCAAAGACACCCTCTCCCGCCGAAATCAAAAAACACGGTTCTCCGGGCATGTAGCCAAACCTCACGCGGCCTTTTCCAGGACCAGGCATGGTGGCCACGGTGCGATTCCTCAAGGGCCTCAAACTCCTTGCCGTGGAAGAGCTCCATGAGGTCGCGCGTGGACGATCGGGCATCCAAATCCGCCCGACGAAAGTACCCAAGCCACGAAGCTGCTTGAGCCCCAAGGATCGGCATAGCCAACTGATATTCCTCAAGCAGGGGATGCTCGGGGGCAGGCAGAGCAACGCCGATGTTGATGTGATTGCGGAAACTCTCACCATTGACGACCCAGATCATCCTCTCGCCATAGAACTGCTCTCGACTTCGCATCTCGTCGAGCGGCATTGGTGAGTTCTGGAGCTCAATCACAAGATCATCAGGCCGCCTGATATCAGCCACATGCCTTTCCCCGGTGGCTTCGTCAGTGCGAACGTTTTCACGCCATTCGAAGGGAAATAGCTCCTTCCAGGCCTTGTGCCATGGCCCCTCATTTTCCATCCAAGGGTCGCAATGCCGCCTGCCAGCATGCGCCCAGTGCCAGCGAACGATCGACCCGCACTTCGCCTGAGCTGGCGCCCCGCACCTCTCACAAACTCCCTTCAGCCCAGGAGCCGGAGGCATTCGCTGTCCGTCAACTATTGCTACGTCCATTGAAGCCATGCGATTTCCTCTCACATTAGGCCTGGAGGATAGCGCATGCCAAGTACGGCACGGATTGAGTAGTTACATCGTTTTTACCCCGCCCCAACGCTCACCGCCCACAGCATGAAGTGCGAGACAGTGCCATCCGCCTGGTTTACCGGCATGGCCTGGCGTATGGCCTTAAACGCCCAGGCCATGCTGGTCCCGTCTCATGCCTGTCTGACATTCCGTCAAAAATTGGTCAAGGTGAAATGGCGGTGAAAGTGTGAGACCTAGATATGCGCCGACGTCACCCTGTAAACACCCAAACAGCAGTAAAGAGTCGACGGTTTTATATTACATTCAAATAAAAAGCCCGTCTAAGTCCGGGCTAGAAATCATTTCTTCGCTACTTTTGAAGCGCCATCCGGCGTCTCCGACCTAGACGAACTGCTATATATTTCTTGATCTGTGATTTCTGTTACCTTCTCAATCTGTGCACTTATGATTTTGCCGTGATTATTCTTTGTCAAAATCTTCATCAATACAACCTTGTTATTCCACTCTGCATCTTGCAGCACATCAAGTATTTGATCCGTGACCATAGCACCGTCTTTTGGAAGCGTCGCAGAGAATTCTTCACCGCGGAGCACATCACGCAGTTTAAACTTATAGTGAGCGTCGACACTATGATCCACACCTAGAATTTTATAAACCCCTGTTACAACGTCTCCTATTGAGGCTTGACGCTTACTGCTACTGATTTCACTAACTACGGCACCGGGCAGCTGTCTGCCTTGGATCTTAACGGAGTCAGCATCCTTAGTTCCTGATAAAAGCTTATCGTAAGCCTGCGCAACGTACCCTTCCATAGACTTCACTTCGGGATACTGCTCAACTGCCTTGGAGTAAACTTCATTCGCTCTTTCGGATTCAGGAGAGTTTTGTTTAGCAACAAGGCGCAACGTTTCTAGGCGTTCATTGCGATCTGCTTCATGGGTAATAGCTTGAACGTCTAGCCTGCGTAGCTCCACCTTATTGTCGAGGTAGGCGTTATAGGAAATTCCTCCAAGCACGAATAAGCCGATAATTAGTATCGTTTTTACTTTATCCTTGGATTCCATTTGCATGAAAGCGTCACCAATTTTATCAATCTGCTCGATGAGTTTAGCAAAGAATTCGGAGCTGCCATCTTTTACTTGCAAAACGAGCTGAAGCTCTGCTCTGTCTGCGTCTTTTAAGTTTCGACTAGACGCGGAGTATCTTGCGAGAGCGTAGGATTTATTAATTGCTGTCTGGAGCTCTAAAAACCCTTTCATCAAGTCCGGGGTGATCGTAGACTTATAGATATCCCCCTCAACTTTCATCTCAAATCTCGGCCAATTCTTGAATTCGACCTCAGGCAGCTTCGCTTCTCCGCCTAGAATTCTTTCAAGCAGATCCAGTGCTTCGCTGTCATTTGAGATTACTAGAGGCTTCATTGTCAGTCCTTTGCGTTGTCAGGTATTGATCGATAATCCGGTGGCTGCTTCAGGCTAGATTGGGTCAAGCCCAGATGTTTCTTAAGCCTTGAGCACCTTACCGCTTGAGCTCTTCGACAGGCGACACTCCCACAAAAACGGCTCGCTCTGTTGACCAGCGCGCTTCCTCAGCGCATCTGTCTCGTGTAAGGCGGGCGGCATTGTAGATTACTGTTCGGCAAAATGTGCAGTGCCCGGGCATCAAGCCAACCAAAACCCCGACGAAAAACTATCAGCGCTGTGTTTTGCGTGCTAACCCACCCTTTTTCGTGGAACCACCGCCTGGCGATCTCAACAGGCAGATAGGCTAGGTTTGCAGAAGCCTCGCGTAAGGCGCTGCGAACCGGTATGCGAACCACCGGTGCGAACTGGGCCGCTATACATTCTGGAATGCTTACGTGGCCGCGGACCAAGCTCAAGCGGGATAGCTCGCATACACCTTCGTAGCGACGTAGCAGAAAAATGAAATTAGCATCGTGATGTTACGCATCCGGTACATCGTTTTCGTGCGTGCGGCCCAACGATCAGAAGGTCCTCTCGCAAGCATCCTTGAGGTGAGATCGTTTAGCATCCCCATCTCGATCCGGTGCAAATAGGCCGAGTTTGCATTTGTTGTGGTAATCGTAGCCTCAATGCGGAGAAACCCGAAAACGGCGCTCAGTGCCATTACGAATAGCGTGACCAGGTACATCGTGGGCACGTTGAGACCTATAGGCCCAAAAGGCATCGTCTGAGCGAGGTACGCGCAAGCCGCCATCGACGCGCCCAGAACAAACCGATCGAAGTTTGCAGCTTCGGTGCTCGCGCTTTGGTGAAGCTGAACACTCCTTTCATCCGAACTCATTTTTCAGCGTCCTTGACTGGTTATTGACGGTGATTACTTACGTGGTGATCATGCAGATCGTCGATCTAGTCTCGCTGAGACGGTTTGGTCTGTCTCGCGCCACGATTTCATGAGGTCGCATTTCGTGGCGCGGAAAGAGTCATAGGCAGTTTTTTGTCGACTCCAGCGCCGCCGCCTTGCCAGCCCCAAAGTCGAGATACGAGCGCTGATAGAACTTCACATCGCTCCCGTTGGCGGCTTTGCTGACCTGCAGAACCTCATTTGTGTTCATGTCGTTTCCGCTCAACAACCTGTAGCCGTTTTCAGTCTCGCTCAAGGTCGCATCCGGCCTCGATTCCTGCCATTGAGGGAAAACACACAAGGCATATTGCTTGGGAGACTTGTGGGTCTGAGCAGCATAGGTGGGCCCCTTCTGGACCAGCTCGCCGGGCGAATAACACCCGGCAATCGAAAGGGTAACGGCTACGATTAAAGCGAGGCTGGCACAGCGCATGGGGCAGTCATCCATTACGAAGAAAACTGGAAACCTACCATGCGCCTGTGCAAAGCCCAATCAGTGGCGTCGTTCGCCTAACACCTCACCACTGGCCGCTATGGCGAACGCTTGCCGCCAGTGATCGACCAACTCCCCTTTTGGCGTCGAAGACATACCGATCAGATAGGTCACCGCAGGATGACAGCCACCCATGGTTCCGAGCAGGTCGTCTGCACACACATTGAAATCATCGCAGAACTCAGCAAAGGCTTGATTCGCCGCGGCCACTTGGTCAAGGCAATCCGTGATCTCTCCAGCGTCATTCCCCATAGCAGTACTTGCGAAGTTCAGGGCTAGCCCGCGCATTTCGCATTCGAACAGCTGGGCTACACGACACAGCATCCTTGTCGTATTGAGAAACTCCAGGCTTGCAACCTCCACATGCTCAGTGGGACAGCTGTCTACCAATTGGCGGACCTGGGCATAGTCTTTCTGAGCGATGGCCTTGATTGTGAGACTGATCCTTTCTCGCACGTTCACACCTTATCCTCCGCAACAATTGAGGCAGAAATGATCGCTCCGCCCCAACGTCGATGGCCGATGCAGATTGGCACGGGGTTGCCGCTCGCCACAGTGTTCTTGGCGCCGCCGAACGCGTAACTAGGAAGGTTCTCCGGCGCTCCGCTCTGAGAGAGGCCACCAGCCTGCGGGCTAAGCATCTGAATTACGCCTCCAGCGGTATTTGCAATGCCGGCCCCCATAACTGCCGTTGCGGCTGCCCCCGCGGTCATGAACGAAGCCACGACGATCAACGCTACGCCTATCACTGTCTGAAGAAGACCTGCGCGCTTGCTGCCATGGACCACTGGGACGAACCGCAGCTCTCGAGCGCCCCCCATGCCAAGTTCCTCCTCCCCGATGTTTCTGCCATTTTTGAAAACCGCGAAACGTAACCCTCGGCTTTCAGCATCGGCAACATCCTGGGCAAAGCCTGGATAGTTCACGTCGATCGCCTTGACTGCCTCCCTAGGGTCGCCCCGGTCCAACAGGAAACTCTGTTCCTTGAAGTATTTTCGTCGAAGAAATCCTCCAAGACGGACAGTTGTCCTGGGGGTGTAGTGAGCTGCTGTAGCTGCCATAAGTGAACTCCTGAATGCGCCGCTGGCGCTTGTTGTGGGCAGGTGCCCGTGGGTGTGTTTGATCGGCCCGGTCATCCGATCAGGTTGCAAAGAATTGCCTCAGACTCGGCCATGCCGTCGCGCTGGCTGGCGACCAAGTAGCGGAACACAGCCAGACCCTCTGCCTTGTCTCGGGGCCGGATCTGCGCCAGCAGGCCGAACACAAACCAGTCCCGCGCCGTCGCCTCCGGTGGCCCGTCGCTGGCGTCCCGGTCCACGGCGTTGCGCAGCCGGTAGAGCTGGTCCCAGTAGCCCAGCTCGTATAGGCAATCCGCCAAGGTGTGGGGTAGCAGCTCAGGGTGGGCGTTGAACCGGGCGGCTACCTGGCCCTTGTCGAAGTCACCGAGATGGCCGGAAGCCTCCAGCCCGCTCAGCGCTGCGATACAGAACGATTCCGCCTCGGTGTCGGCCAGCAGGGCATCACCAAAGCGAGCGGCGCCTTCCAGCCTCAGCCGGTGCCGCTCGATGGCTCGAGTAGCCAGCGCATCCAGATCAGCGAAACCGAATGACGACATGGCGGCGAATGGGTGGCCGGGGTTGGTGGCCACCAGGTAATCCCGGTACCGCTTCTCCAGCACATCGAGCGGCGTCCTGATCTTCTTGGCGCCTTCCATGGCCCCCTCAATCAGGGCGACCTGACCGGTGCTGATGATCGAGCGCAGCCAGAGCACCGCATCCACTTCCTTGTCGCCGGTGACGATCTCCTGCGGCGGCAGCTCGGGCACGCTCGGCAGGGTCTCGGTGCTGGCGCTGATCGGTGGCAGGGTGAACAGGGCGTGATGTTGCTCGTTGTCGCGGAAAGCCCCGGAGCGTGCAACCAAGGTCTTCACCGTTCCCAGCGGCAGGCCGGTGATCTCGGCCACCTCACGCAGCGAGTGACGGCGACGCAGGTCCAGCACCTGCCGACGCTGCTCGTTTGAAACCCGCTGTTTCGTCTTCGCGGCTGAATCCGCCTGTTTCATTGCTGGCGCGGTCATGGCTCACACCACCCTCAGTTTCGGTGGCAGCTTCGGCCCGAACGGCGCCCCAGGCGCGAATGGGTCAGGCAGCACGCCATCGGGGCAGTCCCTGATGAAGTCCGCCATAGCCGCGTGACAGGCATTGAACAGCGGCGCGTCATTCCACTTCTGCGCCCGGCGTTCTGCGCTGTCCTCCAGCACATGGGTGAACACCAGGCCTTCCAGGTTGGTGACGCCCTCCTGCCTGGCCCGTTCGCGCTCCACCGTGTTCACGCTCAGCAGGTCGCACAGGCGCTCGAATCCCAGGGCCTGGGCCAGCCCGTCATGGTCGAACAGCAGTGACTGGCCAAATCCCGCCAGCGCCACCAGCGCCTTGGCGCGCTCAACCGATCGGTGCGTCTGCGCCTGCTCCTCCAGATCGGCAATGGCCTGTCGGGTGAACGGCAGGAACGCTTTCAGCTTGCCCGCCTGGCGGCGCATGGCACGTCGCTCGGCGTGGATCGCATCGAGGTTGCGGCTGATGTTGCGGCAGATGCGCCGGGTGGTGATGAGTTGCGTGCTGGCGCTGATACCCGGCTTCGAGGCGATATCGCACAGGCGCATGGTCGGTGTGAGCGTCATGGGTGGGCCTCCATGGGCGTGTTGTCGTAGGTGGTGCGCAGCTCGGTACCGATCAGGCAATGGCGGCCGGCAGGCGCATAGCAGCTCCGGCAGGTCATCACATGGCTGATGTACCGGTCGCGTGCTTGGCGCCATTCAGGCGTGGCGTTGGCGGCGTTGGCGTAGGGGCTGGACGGCAATGACGCAGGCTCGACCAGCACCAGGCGCGGACGACCCGCGCGTTTCGCCATGGGCGGTTTGCCAGCGCCAGCAACGTTCGGCGGCATGTGATTGAGCAGGTCGGCAAGGAGGCTCATGGCGTCACCTCGCCCGGATTCCCATAACGCCCAAATGTGTCTGTGAAAAAAAATCGGGGGAACGGGGGAACGCGGGGAACACCCAGTGATTCCGGGGCCTCCAGCGGGGGTACGTGTTCCCCACCCGAAAACCTGGGGAACAGTGATAACCAGGCAGCAGGGAATGCACAGGCGCTTATATTCAAAAACATGTTTGTGTTCCCCCTGTTCCCCAACACTTCAATAAGGGGGAACGGCTACAGGCCGCGTAGTTGCTGGCTGTTCCCCCGTTCCCCCTGTTCCCCACGTTTTTAGGTTCCTGTGGATTCGGGCATTGGCGTTGGATGGTTATGACGGTCATAGGCCACCGCCATCGCTATCCATGGCATCGGGATCGATCACATAGAGGCGAGCAGACCCACCAGCAGGCAGGCGGTACTTCTTGGTCCTACGGCTGTCCCGGTCGGTATCGTGCTTGGCGAGAGCGCCAGCGCCCTCCAGCGCCTTCACGACACGCGCCAGCCCGTGCCCATGGGCGGCCTCAGTCAGTGCGGACTTGTTGAACAGGTACAGACGCTTGGCGCCCACCACCTCCCAGTACCCGGCGCGGTTGAACACCTTGGTGTCCGGCGTCTGGTCTTCTACGTCCGAAAACCGGCTGCTGCCGTGCTTGTCGATGAAGTCGAGGATGCCGGCCAGTATCTGGCGGTCCTCGGCGTTGCCACCGCCCACCCGGCTCAACCACTCGCCGTACAGCAACTGGCAGTCGGCCAGAGCGGTGCCCGGCGTCCAGGGCAGCAGGCCGTAGGCAATGGCCATTTCGCCCGCCAGCGCGATCACCGCGAAGCGATCGGCCACCCGCCCGGCCTGGGCGTTGTCCTCGACGAATTGGGCGCGGATACCGGCGAAGTCCTCGAGCAGCCCGGGGCGGTCATCGCTGGCCAGCAGCTTCTCCACGAAGGCCGGCCCGATGTGCCCGTGGTTCGCTCCTACGGCCACCGTGAGCTGGCGGTGGAAGTCGGCGCCCTCCAGGCCATGCAATTCATCGAAGGCGCGGTGCGTGCGGGTACCGGCATTTACGTCGACCATGCGTAGCTCAGCGCCAGCGTGGGCGGCATTCCCACTGATGGCTGCGTGCTCGGACAGGGAGCGCTCACCGCTGGAAAGCGCCAGCAGGCGCCAGCTCAGTTTGCCGCGGGCCTCCCGGTCGCGAGTCATGGTGCCCTTGCCCTGGCCGTTGGCGAGCGAGTAGGCCATTTCCTGTACGCGCTTGGGGTCGGCCCGCTTGATCTCGTCCAGGGGCAACATGGTGTCGTTGCGGCTGGACGCCTCGATCTCCAGTCCGCCCTTGGTCATGTCCCAGGACGCCGCGAAGATGCCTGGGTCGCCCCATACGGACGAGCCGATCAGTTGCGCCAGCGACTTGCCGCTGGAACTGTCGCCCACCAGGTGAACACCACCACCCAGCACGCCCACCAAGCTCAGTAGCGGGCCAGCGAGGGCGCAGCCAATGGCCAGGGTCAGTACCGGGTTGCCCTCGCACTTGGCCGCCACTTCGGTCTTCCAGCCGTCGAAGCTACCCCGCACGCTGAACAGGTTCTGCCCCTTGGCGCTGGCCTGGTAGCGCACTTTGTCGCTGCCAATGGTGCGCCCAGGCAGCACAAAAGCACCTGACTCATGCCAGCCGGGCCGGCAGGTGGTCGAGAACACCTCTGCAGGGCGCTGGTCCAGCAGGTACTCCATGAACTGGCCGCGCTTCTTCAAGGCGATGATGACGCCCATGCCGAACAGCGTCCGCCTGGCGTCCTCGCCGCTCCCACCGAACACCTCCATGGGAATGATCCATTCCTTGGGGCCGCTGTCGGTGAGCAGGCGCAGCAACCGGCCTTCGCTGCCGTCATCGCTGTTGGTGGTGCGAGCGGCGACGGTCACGGGCGTGGCGATCCACTCGTCAGTGATGGGGCGGTCGGCCTTGTCGTCGTCGTTGTCGTCGTCGCCGGCGCTGCGTTTAAAGCCGTGCCAGTACACACCGGGCTTGAGCCTGCGGCCCTTCTCATTGGTTACCCAGTGTTCGTACACGCCCCAGCACGGGCGATCAGGCTCGACCTTGGGCGCTTCGGGGCGCAGGTTGATGACGTTGTTATCAGGCGGACGCATGGCGGCACCTCCAGGCGGCGAGGTCGTTGAAGTCGGAAAGGGTCAGCGGCGCATCGGCCGGCCACTCGGGGAAAGTCACCAGACCACCACATGCGGCTGCGGCGTCATGGGCGGCGGTGCGCCCCGGGTTACCCTTGCCCTCGGCCTCGGTTTCGCGGTCGTCGTCGCCGGCGATGATGATTTCGGTGCCGGGGTGGTCGGCCCGTAGCGCCACCGCCACCGGTTTCAGGTTCCCGGCGTTCATCGCACAAGCGACCGTGTAGCCGCTCTCGTGAAGCGTGGCTCCCGTGGCCCAGCCCTCGCAGATGCACAGCGGTTTGCCCGGCGTGATGCGCCCCAGGGGCGAATAGACGCCCTTGATCCGCCCGCCATACAGGAAACGCTTGTCACCGTCCGGAGCGATACGTTGCAGGTTCGCCAGCACGCCACCGGCATACAGCGGCACCAGCAGATCGTCACCACGCTGGCGCAGGCCGTGGGCACGAATGCCCTTGGCGACCAGGTAAGGGTGGGCCGGGTCGGCACGGCGGGCATCACGCCACCAGTGCTGTGCCAGGCTGGCCGCTCTGAGCTGGCGCCGCTGCCGTTCGGCCTCCCGCTGGCGCCGGGCTTGCTCGATGCGCTGGCGCACCTGATCGGCTTCGCGGGCGTCCACCGGCTCACGGCTACACCAGGTGCTGGTGCCACCCGTCTTCCAGCTACCGAACGCACCCGAGGCGATGCCATCGGCAAACAGGCAGTACCAGCCATTGAGCGTGCCTGGCTTGTCGCCGGGAACGTGGAAGCGGTGGATATCGCCATCGTCCAGGGGCAGCCAATCGAGCGGCCCATAGGCCGACTGGAGCACGTCACGAAACAGGATCTTCGCGTCGGTCATGCGGCCCCCTGCGGTGGCGTGAAGCGCTTGGCCAGCCGTTCCAGTTGGATGGTCAGGCGCTCCAGCTCAGGGCAGTGACGACCAGCGTCACCCTCGGCAATGCGCAGGTCGAGGAAGCCCACCAGGGTTTCTACCAGCAGGGCATAGCTGACGCTGTCGATGTAGGCACCAGCAGTCGGTGGGCCACCGGCACCATTGCGGCGAATGGGCGTGACCTTACTCATGGCTCACCCCCCTTGGCGCCAGCAAAAGACCGGCAGACCTGGCCATTGTTCACCGCGTGCCAGTAGGTCAGCTCGTCCAGTGAGTCGACGAGACAGGCCGTCACCACGGCTTCAGCACTACGCAAAACTACGCGCCCACATTCGGCATCGGCCTGGCTCAGGAACGGCCCCAACAAGGCCCGATCGGCCTTCGGATGGCTCACGTAAAACAGCTCGGTGGCTTTCTTTGGGCAAGCCGATCCCATCAGCGCTTGCGCACTGTTTTGATTTTGCATGGGTTACTCCCCGTCGAAGTCGATAGGCGCGAAGCGCTCGGTGCCGCTGCGCATTGCTCGCAGGCCCAGGGCGGCGGCCTTGGCCACGGCGTCTGCAAAGCCCAGCTCTAGATTGGTGGTACGACCGCCCATGTCGGTGATGGCGAACCTGATGGCCTCATACGCCGCGGTTTCATCATTGGCCGACAGTTCGGCAATCTCACTATCGAAAAAGGCGATGCCCTTTCCCCAGTCAGCCGCCACGCCGGGGTTATTGCGTGGCCAGTTGACCATCCGCCCACAATTGTCGCGGCTAGTGAAAGTGAGATCGTCCCGGCAAGTAATGGGCGCTTTGTTTACGGCTCTCATAGCTCACCCCCTTGCTCAGCAATCACGCCGTCCAGCATTTCAGCCCAGGCCATGGCTGTGTGCTGCGCCATTACGGCGGTGACGCGGGCGACGATGAGGGGCGTGGTCGGTGCGGCGATCACCGCCAGGGCCATGCTCAGCAGCACCAGCACGCTTTGTACGTCACGCAGATCGTCCTGGGTGTCGTCAGCCATGTGGATGATGGAGGTCATACGATCACCTCGTCATCCATGCCTGCGCGCTCGCCCACAACGCCATACGAGGCTCCCAGGTGGCGATGAGCCCAGCAGAAATTACGGCTGAAAATTCGGACCTGCTCCAGGTGCCGTGCAATGTCGCACATCGGCCCTTCCGTATGGCTCGAACACATGGGGTAGAGCAGCTCGTAAAGCTTGTTGAATTCATCCCTAGCAAAGTTCATCGAGCACATGGCGCGGGCGTCGAGCACCGCCTCAGACAGCACCTCGCCTTCAAGGGGCGCGACGGTTGGGAAGTGGTTCATTGGGCACCGCCTTTCGCTTCTAGGGCGCGTGCTTTTGCCATGGCGGCGTTGTAGCGCTTGAGGCGCGTGGCAAGGCTGGAGTCAGCGCGAAGTGCGGCCAGAGCCAGGCGGCGGTGGGCGTATGCGCGAAGGCTGAAGTTCTTCATCACTGGGCACCACCCTTCAGCCAGAAGCTGCGGTAGACCTCATAGCTCGCATCATTGAGACCGGGGACGAAGCGAGTCGCCAAAGTCTTCGCCACCTCACCTTCGAGGGTGGCAGTGATGCTGAAAAGCTCAGATGGGGTGGAGTAGCGCAGAAGCGTCTTCAGCAGCTTTGAGCAGTAGGCACGCTGATGCTCGCGGGAAATTTCGGACGGATTGAGGGCGTGCATGGGTCGAGCTCCTTGATTTGAGGAGCTGCCACTGATCGTCGCCAAACGATTTAGGGTGGCAGCTGTACGCAGGTTGGCGAACCGGGAATCAAGGAACCCGGCAGACCCGAAGGTCTCCCGCGCACAGCCGCCATAACACGGGACTGCGGGCACAAAAAAAGCGCCAGCAATCGTGATAGGGGCGCTTATGCGCCTTGATTTAGTCGGGTCGCCAAACCCGGCCGCTGAATTTGCAGCGACCGGCGAACCATACCGAGCATCACGATTGCCTGCAACCAAAAATATCGACCGCTCATCGCGGTTCTTGAGCGCTAGCATCATGCGACATCCCTCCGGAGGTGCTTGGCTCGCAGGCTCTGGAAGTAGCGCAGCAGGGCCTTTTTGCGTGCGTCGAAGTCCTTCCCCTGGCCGATCAGCAGTACGTCACGGATCTCGATGAGCGATACCAACAGCAGCTCCTCGGCACTGAGCTGATCACGATTCCGGCCGGCGAATTGTCCGGTGATTACCTGGTTGATCAGCCGTGCTTCGTTGATGAAGTGATGGCGCTGGGGCGACGTACCGCGCTCCTCAAAGGCGACTGCCAAGGCATCGCACAGTCCGCGATAGCCGACAGCAGATTGCAGGCGGGCCTGCTGCCAGTTGCCTTGCTCACCGCGCAGCAGGGCATCGATCTGCTCGTCACACCAGACGGCAAAGTCCACGGAGAGCCACCGGGCAAACACCACCGCCAGCTTGGGGTGGAGCCAGGTACCGCCATTGCGACCACGCCGGGTGCTGACTAATTGCGGGATTTTCCCGTATTTAGCCAAAGCCTCCAGATAGGCCACTGTCTCGGGTAACCGCATCCATTCGTGGGGAAGCTTGCCGAAGCGTGCTGCCGCCTCGGTGGCGTTAATCCAACCGTCGGTGTTGAACCGCACGGCCTGACCGTCGTAGTCGAAGGGAATGATCTTGGCCGTCATGCCACCACCTTCTGCGCTGGGCTGGCGCTCATGTAATAGGTGGCCACCTTCTGGTGCTCACGGCCTTGGTCATCCTTGAGCGTGCCCAGGTGGGTGACGATGTGGTGGCCCAGGTCCCGCAGCTCAGAGATGCGCGCACCGGGGCGCAGGATGTTCAGCAGCGTGATGGCCTGGAAGGTATTAATCGAGCCATGCTGGCGCAAGTGCGCAAGAAGACGGGTGCGTTGTGCACTGCCGCTGGTATCATTGACTTGCATATCTTTGGGGCTGGCCTGTTGGTCGGCCTTTCTTTTGCTCATTAGGCAGCGACCTCGCGTAAAGCGATGCGCTGACGAACCCAGGCCTGGACTTCGGACAGAACAAACCCCACGGGCGATCCGCGGGACTTGCTGTTGCTCAGTGGTACCGGTCGAGGGAAAGTTGGATCGTCTTTAAGGCGCTTGTAAACGGTGGGCCGAGCGAGACCGGTAATAGCCTCAAGGTCTGGCATGCGGATCAAGGTGACTGCAGGATCGAAGCTCGAAGAGGTGCTCTTCGTACCCTCTGCGGCTAAATGCGGGTTGGCCATAAGTGTCTCCCGTTATTGGTGTAGATGGCGGGAGACAGATTGACCAAGAGTGAAAAACGGAAAAATTGGCAGGACGTGACGTAAATGAGGATATCCGTAACGGAAATCTACATAACCGTCACGACTACGATGTTTTTTTTCGACGCCCGCCCTTTCGCGCATAGTCCGGGGCTACCGGCTTGATCCACTCTTTCAAGCGATCACTGGTACCAGGTAGAGCCATCCCAAGCCCCTGGTCAGCAAGCTTCCGATAAACCAAATCCGCCATATCGCCGATGCGGATAGCCTTATCAAAATCCTTTTTCCAGTTGGCAGTTGCCAGCTTCAGAGCCTGCTCCACGGCTTCTTCCTTCAATCGATTTATCTCGTTCAGCCCTTTCATTCGACTATCTCGAGCAGCTCGAAGCGCCTCCCGATCCTGTTGAATTTGATTTGAATGCAGCAAAACCAAGGCATACTGGAGATGCTTCGTCGCAAAAACGAGCCTCGTGGCCGCATCCATCATGGTCGATTTCTGCCGTCCAATAGCGCGAACAGCACGGGCGTACTTAGTGGGCTTTGGCATTCGCCCAGGGAACTCCAGATCCAACATGTCTTCGATGTATCCGCTTTTGGACAGTGATTCCCTGTCATCGGCGAATGGGGGAATCGAAGCGAAATCCAGAGCTAGCTGAAACTCCTCTAACGCATAAACAGCCCAGAGATGCGCCTCAAGAACCTCTTTTCCATTGGCAAGCCTCATTTCCGAAGGGGCGAACATCTTCAACAGTTCGTACCGTCGGTTTTCCCGCATCATCTTGGCAGCGCCGTCATACTCGTCAGCATGAAGACCAGGGAGGGCCTCTTCGATATAGCTTCGATACTGGACTTTTGCATCGTCGGTGGACGAGATAATCAGCTTCCTGATCTCACCTACCTCAGACGTGGTGAACCCCACCAGAAGTTCTACGATGTCTCTATAGACGATGTTGAACCCCATACCTTCCGGGCAAAAATAGTACGGTGAAAACGGATCACTATCGTTGTAGGCGACACCATCAGGAATTGGATCGAACCTAACCATGCAATGGAGCCGGTCCTCGTACACGACAGGTTGAGGATCTTTCAAAAATCTCACGCAAAGCTCCCGTAAAGTTTGTGCATGCGCATGCAGGATCTCCAGATACGACACTTGGCCCCTTTCCAATCTGGCACTGCGCTACGCTCTTTTGATAGCGGTGACATTCTCTGCGCACTCGCTTCGATGGGCATATTCATACGGTGTTATATGGGTCACGCGATTGGCCTCTAGATAATCCGCCCACCATTGAACCATCAGCCGGCGCTCCTCGATGTATTCGGCCTTGTGGATGTAGGCAGCTCGCACGCTGTTGCGCTCTTGGTGGCTCATCTGACGCTCTACCGCGTCTTTGCTCCACAGTCCCGACTCGACGAGTGCGGAACAGGCCATGGCTCTGAACCCATGCCCACATACCTCGGTCTTGGTGTCGTAGCCCATACGTCGAAGCGCCTTGTTCACCGTGTTCTCGCTCATGGGCTTCCAGTGGTTGCTGTCACCCGCAAACACCAGGTCGAAACGCCCGGTGAGCTGGCGCACCTGCTCAAGCGTGGCCAGGGCTTGGCGACTCAGCGGCACCAGGTGGGGCGTGCTCATCTTGGAGCCGCGGTGCGAGTTCTTCACGCCCTCGATCTGCTGGCGCTCGCCGGGGATTTCCCACATGGAGCGACCGGCGTCGATCTCTGGCCAGCGAGCAAACCGCAGCTCACTGGAACGGATGAAGACCAGCAAGGTGAGCTGGGTGGCCAACCGGGTCAGCGGGCGACCGGTGTCGCTGTCGATTCTTTGCAGCAGCTCGGGCAGCCGATCCAGCGCCAGCGCAGGCCGGTGAACAGTTTTGCGTGTGGCGGTTGCGCCTTGGAGGTCCACCGCTGGATTGGTGTCGATGTGTCCGTGCTGGACAGCCATGCGCATGATGCCGGTCATGTACTGCCGTAGCCGGCCAGCGGTATCCAGAACTTCGCGCTTCTCCACCGCCTTGAGCGGCGCCAGCAGGTCGCGGGTCTTCAGGCCGGCCACCGGACGCTGGCCCAAGGCCGGGAGCAGGTAAGTTTCGATCCGCCGCCACACCGTCGCGGCATGACCTGGTGACCATTTCTTGGAACAGGCCTCATGCCAGTCCTTGGCCAGCACGCCGAAGGTGTTGGCCCTCGCATTCGCCGCGTCGACCTTCCCCTGCCTGGCGCTCTCGATCGGGTCTTTGCCATGCGCCAACAACTCCAGCGCTTCGGCCCGGCGCTCACGGGCGGCTTTGAGCGTCAATGCGGGGTAGTTGCCGAAGGTGGCCAGCCCCTCCCTGCCATCCGGGCGCTTGAACTTCATGCGCCAGATTTTGCTACCGTTCTTCTTGACCAGCAGAAACAGGCCCTGGCCGTCGAACAGGGTGTAGTCCTTGTCCCGCGGCTTGGCGGCCTCGCATTTGGGGTCTGAGAGGGGCGTAACGGTGCGTGCCATAGGTATACGTTTTCTCGTCGAACCGGCGTATACCCTAACGTATACCTAAAATCAGTATATGCCTAGAGATAGAACGAGACAGGCATAAACAAGAAAGCCCGCACTTGGCGGGCTTTTCAGGAGGTTCCGTGTACAAGGAGAGACATATCGGAACAGCTGGATGGTGCCGGAGACAGGAATCGAACCTGCGACCTTCGCGTTACGAGTGCGCTGCTCTACCGACTGAGCTACACCGGCGTGTAGCGCAACGTACCACTGCTCACACCCGCAACGCAAACCCCTGTTTCCGCTGGTTTATTGCCCTGCCCTCAAGCCCCCTTGCACCCTTTGGGCGCGAGGTCTTCCGCGATGTCGGTCGTGCACGCCCAGCCGTTGGCCGAACGCGTCAGGGTCAGGGCCTTGCCCAGCACGTTGGCCGGGGCATCCACCAGGGTGCAGACAACGCTGCCGCTGCCATCTGCGGCCTTGCCGCTGGCCGTGATCGCACAATGCGCCGTCGCCGGCTGGCCACCCAACTCGGCGACACCGGCCACATCCTTTCCATCATTCAGCCGCAGATCCATCGCCGTTTTCAGCGCGCTGATCTCCAGCAACCCGGCCGCGGCCTTGGAGCGGGCCTGGTGGTTGGTGTACATCGGTAAGGCGATGGTTGCCAGAATGCCAATGATCGCCACGACGATCATCAGTTCGATCAGGGTGATACCGCGTTGCCCTTTCATGAACAGTTTCCTTTTTGATACGCGTACTCGTTGAGGTCAATCTCGCCCCAACCGGCAGCGGCGCAGTAGGCCTGAACAGACACCTTTTGTCACCCCTGCCCGCTTGGGCGTCATCTTCGCTGATCTACTCTAGTGAGCATCACGGACGCGCGCCCTGGCATGGACGCGGCAAGCTGTTTCCAGGCTTGTCGCACGGGCAGAACAAGGACCTTCGCATGACCACATCCACATCGCTGTACAACTGGCACGGCACCGACGCCAACGGCGTGCCGGTCAGTGGCCAAACGCCTGGGCGCAGCCCGGCGTATGTACGGGCCGGGCTGATTCGCCAGGGCATTACCGTCGCCAGTTTGCGGCCGGCCAGTGGGCTGACGTTCAGTTTGCCCAAGCGGCGGGAGAAGGCCGACCCGGCAGGTTTCAGCCGGCAGCTGGCAACCTTGCTCAAGGCCGGGGTGCCGCTGCTGCAGGCGTTCGAGGTGATGGGGCGCAGTGGTGGTGATGCGGCGCTGGCAGCGCTGCTGGTTCGATTGAAACAGGATGTGGCGTCGGGCTTGGGGCTGGCGGACGCGTTGCAACGGCACCCGGCCTGGTTCGATGCGTTGTACTGCAACCTGGTGCGGGTGGGTGAGCAGTCCGGCACGCTGGACCGCCAGCTGGAGCAGCTGGCGGGCATGCTGGAGCAGCGGCGGGTGCTGCACAAGAAGGTGCGCAAGGCGATGATTTATCCGTTGCTGCTATTACTGAGCGGGCTGGGGGTGTCGGCGATCTTGTTGCTGGAGGTGATTCCGAAATTCGAGGGCATGTTCTCGGGCATGGGCGCGCAGCTGCCGGCATTTACCCAGTGGGTGATCGACTTGTCCACAGGGCTTAGCCGGTTGGCGCCGCTGTTGCTGGGGATGGCGGTGTTGCTGGGTGTTGCCGTTCGCCAGCTTTACCGGCAACACGCGCCAGCGCGCCTGTGGATAGCTCAGCGGGTGCTGGGCCTGCCGGTGTTCGGTACGTTGCTGGGGCAGGCGGCGTTGGCGCGGTTTGCGCGTAGCCTGGCAACGTCTTATGGGGCCGGCGTGCCGTTGCTGGATGCGTTGGGTACGGTGGCGCGGGTAACGGGCGGCGATTTGCACGAGCAAGCGGTGTTGCGCCTGCGCCAGGGCATGGCCAATGGGCAGGGGCTGAACCAGGCGATGGGGGCTGAACCGCTGTTTCCGCCTTTGCTGGTGCAGCTGACGGCTATCGGTGAATCCAGCGGCACGCTGGACCAGATGCTGGAAAAAGCCGCCAGCCATTACGAGGAACAGGTCAGCCAGGCGCTGGACCAGTTGACCAGCCTGCTGGAGCCGGCCATCGTGCTGATCCTGGGGCTGCTGGTCGGTGGCCTGGTGGTGGCGATGTACCTGCCGATCTTCCAGTTGGGTAGTTTGATCTGAACATGACTTTATGGACTTTACTGGCTGAACAGCCGGCGTACTTCCTCACCTTGGCCACAGTGCTGGGCCTGCTGGTGGGCAGCTTTCTCAATGTGCTGGTGTATCGCCTGCCGATCATGCTGGAGCGGCAATGGCAGCGTGAGGCCCAGGAGGTACTGGGGCTGCCGACCACGCAGCACGAGCGCTTCGACCTGTGCCTGCCCGCTTCGCGTTGCCCGCATTGCGCGCATCAGATTCGCGCGTGGGAGAATATTCCGGTCATCAGCTACCTGGCCTTGCGTGGGCGCTGTTCAGCCTGCAAAACCCGCATCAGCCCGCGGTACCCCGTGGTGGAAGTGGCCAGCGCGCTGCTGTCGCTGGTGGTGGCCTGGCGTTTTGGCGTTACGACAGAAGCCTTGCTGGCATTGCCACTGACCTGGTGCCTGCTGGCCTTGAGCCTTATCGATGCCGACCACCAACTGTTGCCGGATGTGCTGGTACTGCCGATGCTGTGGCTGGGGCTGGTCGTCAATGCCTTTGGCGTATATGTGCCCCTAAGTCACGCGCTGTGGGGCGCGGTGGCCGGGTACCTCAGCCTGTGGTCGGTGTACTGGGTGTTCAAGCTGGTCACCGGCAAGGACGGCATGGGTTACGGCGACTTCAAGCTGATGGCGCTGATCGGCGCCTGGGGCGGCTGGCAGGTGCTGCCGTTGACGCTGCTGCTGTCGTCGGTAGTGGGTGCATTGGTGGGCCTGTGCCTGCTGCGGTTACGCCGGCATGCCTTGGGCACAGCCATGCCGTTTGGCCCTTATCTGGCGATTGCGGGCTGGATTGCCGTGCTCTGGGGTGATGAAATATACGCCTCTTACATGCAACTGCTTGGATACTGATGACCACTGCGGCCTTTACCCCCTGGATTCTCGGCCTGACCGGCGGCATTGGTAGCGGCAAGAGCGCCGCTGCCGAGCGCTTCGTCGAGCTTGGCGTGCACCTGGTCGATGCCGACCAGGCAGCGCGCTGGGTTGTCGAACCCGGCCGGCCGGCCCTGGCCAGCATTGTCGAGCGCTTTGGCGCCGGCGTGTTGCAGGCAGACGGCCAGCTTGATCGTGCGGCCTTGCGCCAGCTGATCTTCGCCGACCCAACGCAGCGCAAATGGCTGGAGCAACTGCTGCACCCGCTGATCGGGCAAGAGATTTTCAGCTACCTGGCCAAGGCCGAATCGCCCTATGCGGTCTATGTGTCGCCGCTGCTGATCGAGTCTGGGCAATACCACAAGACCCAGCGCGTGCTGGTGATCGATGCCCCCCAGGAGCTGCAAGTGGCGCGCACCCTGGCGCGGGACAACACCAGTGCCGAGCAGGTGCAGGCCATTCTGCAGGCCCAGCTGGCCCGTGAAGATCGCTTGCGCCACGCCGATGATGTGGTGGTCAATGATGGCGGCCTGGCCGCGCTGCACGAGCAGATTGACCGCCTGCACCACTTTTACCTGACTTTGAAAGGAGGCCAGCCATGAGCCAGCCATTGACCGTCGATTGCCCGACCTGTGGCGCACCTGTGGAATGGACCGATAGAAGCGCGTTCCGCCCATTTTGTTCCGATCGCTGCAAGCTGATCGATCTGGGTGCCTGGGCGGCTGAGGAGCACAAGATTCCTGGGGCGGAAGATTCCGAGGATGAGCTTTATTCGGGGGACCTCGAGCCGCGGCATTGACCTGATGCACACATACAACGCGGGCCCACAACCCGCGCGGTAGCTGTGGGAGCGGGCAACCCCGCTCCCTCAGTGAGAGTGCAACCTCTAAGTGCTGTGCTTTACCCCCGAAGAGGCCGGCATAGCCACAATACATTCACCGCTCATCTTCCTTCCACGGCGCCTGCAAATACCGCGTGCGGTTGAAGGTTTCCAGCCATTCCGGGCAAAACACCACCAGCGCACTGATGACCATGCCGTTGATAAACGCCTCCGGGAACATCATCAGCCACAGGTAACCGACAAAGTCGCTGAGCCACTCCGGCAGGGCAAAGCGCCCGTCCAGCCATAACACCCCCAGCGCTGCCGGCACGCAGACAAGCACCGTCAGCGCGGCAGGGAAAAACCCCGAGCAGAAGATATAAACGAACAGGTTCCGTGGCTGCGCACGTTCGACCAATATCGCGCACACCTCGGTAATCAGCACCGGCAAGCCCACCAGCAACAGGCCATTCACCCCCAGCGCCGCCAAATCCTGACGCCCCAACGCCAGCAAGCCCAACTGGGCCATGAACCCGCCCAGCACCGCCAGCGGCCAGTCCAGCAACAGGGTAACCGCGGTCATGCCGATAAAGTGGTACGACACCCCGGTATCGAAATCGCGCCTCACCAGCCATAGCGCAAACAGGCAGAAGACCGTGCCGAACAGCAGATGCTGACGGCGCCGGTCGGTGAACAGCTCAACCCAGCGAACCCGGCTGACCGCCCAGATCAGCAACGGCACGTAACCCAGCCAACCAAGGGTAAGGGTGGTGCCGGACAACACCTGCGCGCTGATCACCTGGGCAATACCCCCTGCCGCCATGTGGATAAGTCGAGTTTACACCCTTTCTCCATTTCCTTCGGCTGCGGCGGGCTGGCGCCCTCGTTCGATGCTGGGAGCATTGCTGATTTCTACGCTTGAACAGCATCTTACCGTCATCGATTAGCGGCTAAGCTTGTCTGCATGGATGACTCAGATTACCTGCGCCTGCTTACCATCCAGGCCGAACAAGCCAATGCCTTTCTCTCCAACGCCCGCAAGTGGGAGCGGGAGCGGTGGGTGTGCCAGCGGCTGTTGCAGGGGCTGAACATCCCCTACCGCAGCGAGGACTTCACCCCGGCCGGGCAAGAGCCGCCCGACGTGCTGTTCCGTGATGCCGCGTTCGAAGTGTTTTTCGTGCTCGACGAGGGCCGCCGCCTGAATGATGAGTGGCGCGAAGAGCTGCAACGTCGACGCAGTGCGTTTTCCCTGGCCCAGCTGGTGCGCCGCGAAGCGCGCCCGCGGCGCATCAGTGCCACCGAGCTGCTCGGGCGCCTGGCGCCGACCTTGCGCAAGAAAGCGCACAACTACCGGGAGCGCGGGCTGGAGCTGAACGAGCTGGACATCATTGCCTTCTCCAGCCTGAAGCGCGAAGTGCTTGACCTCAACACCCACTTCCCGCCGCCCACAGAATACCTGCGCCAGGGCTGGCGCTCGCTGTCGCTGGTGGGGCCGACATTTGCCCGGGTGCTGTTCGCCCACCCCGACGCGCCGGACTTCCTGCGCGGCAACCTGGGCCGCAGCATCGTCTTCGACGTGGGCATCAGTCTTTGATCCAGTGCAGCGATTGTTTGCGATGGCGTACACTCGGCGCCAGGGATAGAAAGCATTATCATTTGTTTCAAGCGCTTGCGCGAACGCTGTAGCGTTTGCGCAGTCACAGACGTCTACCTGACGAGGCCCACCATGACTAGCCGCCTGAACCCGGAAGATCAGCGTCGTGTCGATGAGTATCTGCGCGCCCCCCAGCACCAAGTCGAGCGCCGGCCCTTCCGGCCATGGCTGCTCCTTGTGCTGGTGGTGGCCGTGACCATCGGGTTGGGCCTTGTCAGCCGCCTGCTGAGTGGACTGGTGCTATGAGCTGCTTCGCGCTCGCCCTCCCCTCGTGCAGTTTGCGGCCGCCCCACAGGGGCACGAATTCCGTAAACCTTATGAGATATTTCCATGACTCATCGCATCGTGATTGTCGGCGGCGGCGCCGGCGGCCTGGAACTGGCGACCCGCCTGGGTAAAAGCCTGGGCAAGCGCAAGCAGGCCGAAATCACCCTGGTCGACGCCAACCTCACCCACATCTGGAAGCCACTGCTCCACGAAGTGGCGGCCGGCTCGCTGAACTCCTCGGAAGACGAACTGAACTACGTGGCCCAGGCCAAGTGGAACCACTTCAACTTCCAGCTGGGGCGCATGAGCGGCCTGGACCGTGAAGGCAAGCAGATCCAGCTGGCCGCTACCCTCGACGAAGATGGCCGCGAGCTGCTGCCTGCGCGTACCTTGGGCTACGACACCCTGGTCATCGCCGTGGGCTCCAACACCAACGACTTCGGCACCCTGGGCGCAGCGCAGCACTGCCTGTTCCTGGATACCCGTAAGCAGGCCGAACGCTTCCACCAGCAGTTGCTCAACCATTACCTGCGTGCCCACGCCGGCGATGTGGCCAGCGAGCAGATCAGCGTCGCCATCGTGGGTGCCGGTGCCACCGGTGTGGAGCTGGCGGCCGAACTGCACCACGCGGCCCACGAACTGGCGGCCTACGGCCTGGACCGCATCCAGCCCAAGGACATGCACATCACCCTGATCGAAGCGGGCCCGCGGGTGCTGCCGGCACTGCCAGAGCGCATCAGCGTACCGGTGCACAAAACCCTGGAAAAACTCGGCGTGAAGGTGCTGACCAACGCAGCCGTCAGTGAAGTGACTGAAGATGGCCTGAAAACCAAGGACGGTGAAGTGATCCAGGCCAGCCTGAAAGTGTGGGCGGCGGGTATCCGTGCACCCGCGTTCCTGAAAGACATCGACGGCCTGGAAACCAACCGCATCAACCAGTTGGTGGTACGCCCCACCCTGCAGACCACCCGCGACGACGATATTTTCGCCTTCGGCGACTGCGCCGCCTGCCCGCAACCTGACAGCGACCGTAACGTGCCGCCACGCGCACAGGCGGCGCACCAGCAGGCATCGATGCTGGCGCAAAGCCTGAAGGCCCGGCTGGAGAACAAGGCCCTGCCGACTTACGCGTACAAGGACTATGGCTCGCTGGTGTCGCTGTCGCGCTTCTCGGCGGTAGGCAACCTGATGGGTAACCTGATGGGCAGCGTAAAGCTTGAAGGCTGGCTGGCGCGGATGTTCTATGTGTCGCTGTACCGCATGCACCAGATGGCGCTGTACGGGTTCTTCCGCACGGCTTTGATGATGCTGGGCAGCAAGATTGGCCGGGGCACCGAGCCGCGCCTCAAGTTGCACTGACAGGCAACGCCAAACCCTGTGGGAGCGGGTTTACCCGTTACCACAGGGGTAACCTTCGGGATTTTTTCCGGGGCAAAAGAAAAAGGGCATCTCATGCGAGATGCCCTTTGTTCATGGTGGGTCGTGTAGGATTCGAACCTACGACCAATTGGTTAAAAGCCAACTGCTCTACCAACTGAGCTAACGACCCAAAAATGGTCGGGGTGAGGGGATTCGAACTCCTGACATCCTGCTCCCAAAGCAGGCGCGCTACCGGACTGCGCTACACCCCGAGTGCTTCAAAAAAAAGGGCATCTCAATTGGAGATGCCCTTTTCTACATGGTGGGTCGTGTAGGATTCGAACCTACGACCAATTGGTTAAAAGCCAACTGCTCTACCAA
>NZ_SSOE01000066.1:0-30726 GCF_029871175.1 Pseudomonas sp. BN607 | reverse complement strand
GGATTCGAACCTACGACCAATTGGTTAAAAGCCAACTGCTCTACCAACTGAGCTAACGACCCGGAAAATGGTCGGGGTGAGGGGATTCGAACTCCTGACATCCTGCTCCCAAAGCAGGCGCGCTACCGGACTGCGCTACACCCCGAGATGGCTCCGCGACCTGGACTCGAACCAGGGACCCAATGATTAACAGTCATTTGCTCTACCGACTGAGCTATCGCGGAACTGAACTTCGGTACTACTTTCCGATTTGCTACTCCGAAGACTGTGTTTGCTTCGGACTCTAGAGCTTCGCTGCTTTCGCTTTGTCGCTGCTGAGGCCGGCTATTCTACATTCTTCGTTTTGCTTGTCAACCACTTTTTTTCATTCAACTTACTGATTTGTAAGTTGTTTTGCGGTCACCGTTGTTGCTGGTGATTCGCTTAGTGCCTGACAACGCGGCGTATATTAGGGGCACTCGTTTTTTGATGCAAGCAGAAATTTCAAAAATTTCAGCAGGTTATCCCAGCAGGTCTGAAACGCCCGAATTTGCTGGGCCTGTGCCCGCCTCTTCGCGGCGGTTTGACGCCTCCAGCCCCTGCCTCAGGCTCAGCGCAAGCGCGGATACCTGTGAAAGCGGCAAAAAAAAGCCCCGCCAAGGCGGGGCTCATGGTGCAACGGAATCAGCCAAAGACGATTTCGTCGCCTTCGACCTTGGCGGTGATCGCCGAACCCGGCAAGAACTTGCCTGCCAGAATCAGCTGCGCCAGCGGGTTTTCGATCCAGCGCTGAATCGCCCGCTTCAGCGGCCGTGCGCCGTACACCGGGTCGTAACCCACGGCAATCAGCTTGTCCAACGCCTCTGGGCTCAGGCTCAGCGACAGTTCGCGCTCCAGCAAACGGCTGCGCAGGCGGCCCAGCTGGATTTCGGTAATGCCGGCAATCTGCTCGCGGCCCAATGGCTCGAACACCACCACTTCGTCGATGCGGTTGATGAACTCTGGACGGAAGTGCGCCCCCACGGCATCCATGACGGCCGCACGTTGTGCCTCGCGGTCACCGACCAGCTCCTGGATCTGCGCCGAGCCCAGGTTGGAGGTCATCACGATCACCGTGTTGCGGAAGTCCACGGTGCGCCCGTGGCTGTCGGTCAGGCGGCCGTCTTCCAGCACCTGCAACAGCACGTTGAACACATCCGGGTGGGCTTTTTCCACCTCGTCCAGCAGCACCACCGAGTAAGGCTTGCGCCGTACAGCCTCGGTCAGGTAACCGCCCTCTTCATAACCGACATAGCCTGGTGGTGCACCGATCAGGCGAGCCACGGAGTGCTTCTCCATGAACTCGGACATGTCGATGCGCACCATCGCCTCCTCGGTGTCGAACAGGAACTCGGCCAGCGCCTTGCACAGCTCGGTCTTGCCCACACCGGTCGGGCCAAGGAACAGGAACGAACCACTTGGCCGGTTCGGGTCGGACAACCCGGCCCGCGAGCGGCGCACGGCGTTGGCCACGGCAGTTACTGCCTCGCCCTGGCCGATCACGCGCTGGTGCAGCAGCTCTTCCATTTTCAGCAGCTTCTCGCGCTCGCCTTCCAGCATCTTGGCAACCGGAATGCCGGTCCACTTCGACACCACTTCGGCAATTTCTTCCTCGGTCACCTTGTTGCGCAGCAACTGGTTCTCGGTCTTGCCGTGCTGGTCGACCATCTGCAGGCTGCGCTCCAGGTCGGGGATAACCCCGTACTGCAGCTCGGCCATGCGGTTCAGGTCGCCTTTGCGACGGGCGGCTTCCAGCTCCTGGCGGGCCTGTTCGATCTTTTGCTGGATCTGCGCAGAGCCCTGCACTTCGGCCTTCTCCGACGCCCAGATTTCTTCCAGGTCGGAATACTCACGCTCCAGCCGTTCGATTTCCTCGGTCAGTTTCTCCAGGCGCTTTTTAGCGGCTTCGTCTTCTTCCTTCTTCAGCGCCTGGGATTCCACCTTCAACTGGATCAGGCGACGATCAAGGCGGTCGAGCACTTCCGGCTTGGAGTCGATCTCCATGCGGATGCGGCTGGCCGCTTCGTCGATCAGGTCGATGGCCTTGTCCGGCAGCTGGCGGTCGGTGATGTAGCGGTGGCTGAGCTTGGCCGCAGCGATGATGGCACCGTCGGTGATGGCCACCTTGTGGTGCACTTCATAGCGCTCTTTCAGGCCACGCAGGATGGCGATGGTGTCTTCCTCGCTCGGCTCTTCGACCAGCACCTTCTGGAAGCGGCGCTCCAGGGCGGCGTCCTTCTCGATGAACTGGCGGTACTCGTTCAGCGTGGTGGCGCCAACGCAATGCAACTCGCCACGGGCCAGGGCCGGCTTGAGCATGTTACCGGCGTCCATGGCGCCCTCGCCTTTGCCAGCGCCGACCATGGTGTGCAGTTCGTCGATGAACAGGATGATCTGGCCTTCCTGCTTGGACAGTTCATTCAGCAGGCTTTTCAAGCGCTCTTCGAACTCACCGCGGTACTTGGCACCAGCAATCAGCGCGCCCATGTCCAGCGCCAGCAGGCGCTTGCCTTTCAGGCCGTCGGGCACTTCGCCGTTGATGATGCGCTGGGCAAGGCCTTCGGCGATGGCGGTTTTACCCACGCCAGGCTCACCGATCAGCACCGGGTTGTTCTTGGTACGGCGTTGCAGCACCTGCACGGTACGGCGGATTTCGTCGTCACGGCCGATCACCGGGTCCAGCTTGCCTTCCTCGGCACGCTTGGTCAGGTCGACGGTGTACTTGTCCAGGGCCTGGCGCGACTCCTCGGCGTTGGCGTCATTCACCGCCGCGCCGCCGCGCAGGTTGTTGATGGCATTTTCCAGGGCCTTCTTGCTTACGCCCTGGCTCAGCAGCAACTTGCCAAGCTTGCTGTTCTCGTCCATGGCGGCCAGCACCACCAGCTCGCTGGAAATGAACTGGTCGCCCTTCTGCTGGGCCAGGCGGTCGGCCTGGTTGAGCAGGCGCGCCAGGTCCTGCGACATGTTCACGTCGCCGGTGGGGTTCTGGATTTTCGGCAGCTGGTCGAGTTCTTTCACCAGCGCTTGGCGCAGGCTGTTGATGTCGAAACCTACCTGCATCAACAGGGGCTTGATCGAGCCACCTTGCTGCTCGAGCAGGGCCTGCAACAGGTGCACGGGCTCGATGGCTGGGTGGTCCATGCCAACGGCCAGGGATTGGGCATCGGAAATTGCTAATTGCAGCTTGCTGGTCAAACGGTCTATTCGCATGGTGTACCTTCCTTTAAAGGGCAGGTCGGAGCGATGGACAGCGCCTGTTTATAAAGAAACCTGCCTGAGATGACTTTATAGATAAGGCTGATTCTGGAAGATTCAAGCGTAGCGGGGTTGACCGAAGTCAACCTGTTGGATTAACGAGGGCCATTCGCGCGCATGCCCGCCCCCGCAGGTACACGAATCTCTGTGGCAGCGGGCGTGCCCGCGAAGAGGCCGGTACAGGCTAGCGCGGGTCCAGCCAGACCAACGATGCAAAACGCCCACCCTGCGGGGTACGGCGATAGGAGAAGAACCGCGCATCACTGACCGTGCACAAACCACCGCCATAAACAGCAGTCACCCCACGGGCGGCCAGGCGAATACGCGCCAGTTCATAGATATCCGCCAACAGCTTGCCTGGCCGTTCGCCGTCGACAAAGGCCCGGGCCGCTTCGGGGTGCACGGCAGTAAAGGCGTCCCGCACTTCCAGCCCGACTTCGAATGCCTTGGGGCCAATCGCCGGGCCCAACCATACCAGCACGTCTTCGGGTGCCAAGGCCAAGCGGTCCAATGTGGCTTCCAGCACGCCGCCAGCCAACCCGCGCCAGCCGGCATGCGCGGCAGCCACGCGGGTACCCGCACGGTCGCAGAAGAGCGCTGGCAGACAATCGGCGGTCATCACCGTACAGGCAATACCCGGCCGGTCGGTGAAGCTGGCGTCGGCCTCGGCCACCACAGCCGGGTTGGCATCTGCCACCACCAGCCCATGCACCTGCTTGAGCCAGGCCGGCTGGATGGCGAACTGATCGCTCAGGCGGCGACGGTTCTCGGCGACCGCGGCAGGGTCATCACCAACATGGTCGCCAAGGTTGAAGGTTTCGTAGGGCGGCAGGCTTACGCCGCCCTGACGGGTGGTGACGCAGGCGCGTACCGAGGCCGGGGCCGGCCAGTCGGGGAACAGCAGCGACTGCGTCAGCCCACTCATCCGATAAAGCTCTCGCGGTCCTGGTTGAGCAGCGACAGCAACCAGACGAAGTCGTCCGGCAGTGGCGATTCCCACTTCATGATCTCACCGGTAATCGGGTGGGCCAAGGCGAGGAAACGCGCATGCAGGGCCTGACGCGGGAAGGTTTTTACCGCCTCGACCATGGTTGGGCTGGCAGCCGGCGGAATGCGGAAGCGCCCGCCGTATGTCTGGTCGCCGACCAGCGGGAAACCGACATGGGCCATGTGCACGCGAATCTGGTGGGTACGGCCGGTTTCCAGCTTTACCCGCACATGGGTGTGCGACCGGAAGCGCTTGAGCACACGGTAGTGGCTGACCGCTGGCTTGCCGCCGTCGGTCACCGCCATGCGCTGGCGCATGCCGCCGTGGCGGCCGATCGGGGCGTCGATCTTGCCGCCGGCGGTGACCACGCCGATCACGATGCACTCATAGATGCGGCTGACCTTGCGCGCCTGCATCTGCTCGACCAGCTTGGTCTGCGCCTGCAGGGTCTTGGCTACCACCATCAGGCCGGTGGTGTCCTTGTCCAGGCGGTGCACGATACCGGCGCGCGGTACGTTGACGATGTCTGGCACATGGTGCAGCAGCGCATTCAGCAGGGTGCCGCTGGCATGCCCGGCGGCCGGGTGCACAACCAGCCCGGCAGGCTTGTTGATCACCATGATATGGTCGTCTTCGTAGACGATATCCAGTTCGATATCTTCGGCGACCCACTCACCCTGGGCCTCTTGCTCGGCCTCCAGGATAAGCTGCGAACCACCATGGACAATGTCGCGAGGGCGCACGACGGCACCATCGACCGTCAGGCGGCCCTCTTTGATCCACGAAGTTAGCCGCGAACGCGAGTACTCGGCGAACAATTGGGCGGCGACCTGGTCGAGGCGTTGACCGCCCAGTTCGGACGGTACCTCTGCGCTAAGTTGAATGATCTCGGACATGCTCGATTCGGCGGGCGCACAGCCTTTGGTTTCGGCTGCGAGCTTGTGGTTAAATACGGCTTCTTTTGTCCCGGGGTTGGCCGGGGCGCTCATCATAACAGGACGGCACCGCCCAAAACAGCGGCCGTCAAAGGGACGCAAGCCGCCATGCAAGTGAAACACCTGCTGCTGATCGCCATCCTTGGGCTCACCGCGGCCTGTTCCTCGAATAAGGAAGTCATCGACGAGAACCTCAGCGAGGCCGAGCTGTATCAACAGGCCCAGGCTGACCTGGACAACTCCAGCTATACCAGCGCCGTGAACAAGCTCAAGGCCCTGGAATCGCGCTACCCGTTCGGCCGCTATGCCGACCAGGCGCAGCTCGAGCTGATCTACGCCAACTACAAGAACGCCGAGCCCGAGGCTGCCAAGTCGGCTGCCGAGCGCTTCATCCGCCTGCACCCGCAGCACCCGAACGTCGACTACGCCTACTACCTGAAAGGCCTGACGTCGTTCGACCAGGACCGCGGCCTGCTGGCGCGCTTCCTGCCGCTGGACATGACCAAGCGTGACCCGGGTGCCGCGCGCGACTCGTACAACGAGTTCGCCCAGCTGACCAGCCGCTTCCCTAACAGCCGTTACGCGCCAGACGCCAAGCAGCGCATGATCTACCTGCGCAACCTGCTGGCTTCGTACGAAATCCACGTGGCCGACTACTACCTGAGCCGCCAGGCTTATGTGGCTGCCGCCAACCGCGGCCGGTACGTGGTAGAAAACTTCCAGGAAACCCCATCGGTCGGCGACGGCCTGGCGGTCATGGTCGAGGCGTACCAGAAGATGCACCTGGACGAACTGGCGGCCAGCAGCCTGGAAACCCTCAAGCTCAACTACCCGGACCACCCGAGCCTGGTGGATGGCGAGTTCCAGCCCAAGCAGACCGAGTCTGACGGCCGCGGCTGGCTGTCCAAGGCCACCCTGGGCCTGATCGAGACCGACACCCCGCTGCCGCCGGGCGAAACCCGCGCCAACCAGGACGTGGTCAAGCAGTTCCAGGATGCCCGCGACGAGATGCCGCAAGAGCTGCTGCCAAAAGACGAGAACGGCAACCCGATCGTGCCGGAAGGCCCGAAGGAAGCCGAGAAAGACCGCTCCTGGTTCAGCTACATGACCTTTGGTCTGTTCGACTGACCTCAGCGGTGAATGAAAGGGAGGCCTTGGGCCTCCCTTTTTTATTGGCCGCGTCCTAGACTGTCGGCTTCTTCAACCGACAAGCTGGACACCATGGTTCGCCTACTTTTCTGGATCGCCCTGATCGCCGCCGCGTTCTGGCTGTGGCGCAAGTTCAAAGTCAGCCAGCAGTCGCACCCCGAGGCGAAGCTGGACGCACCGCTGAAGATGGTGCGCTGTGCCCATTGCGGCGTGCACCTGCCCAACGACCGGGCGCTGCAGCAAGGCAACGAGTGGTATTGCAGCCAGGCACACCTGCAGCAAGGCCCTGGCCGCCAAGGCTGAACACAACGTCTGTTCAATCCTGAAAACCCATTCGAAATCTGTGGGAGCGGGCTTGCCCGCGAAGCAGGCACCGCGGTGTATGGCACCGGCTTCGCCGGTGTTCGCGGGCACGCCCGCTCCCACAGTGTTTATCTGCAGTTTCGTGTTCCACTTATCCCTCCCCGACCCTTTCACACCATTTACGACCTCGCCCCGCCGCCACCATTGACCCACACCGGCAAAATTCGCTAAATCCTATTTATCCGCATAAATATGAAAAATAGCGAAATGCTCAAAGCCAAACGCAAGCGCCAAAAGCTGTCCGATGTGATCGTCGAGTCGGTCAAGCGCTCGATCGTCACCGAAGCGCTGCATCCCGGCGACCGCCTGCCCACCGAGCGTGAGCTGATGGAACATTTCGAATGCTCCAAGGGCACCGCCCGCGAAGCCCTCAAGGCGCTGGAAGTCGAAGGCCTGGTCAGCACCCGCACCGGCCCTACCGGTGGCGCCTACCTGAACGAAGTGGGCACCGAGCCGGCCAGCCGTGCGCTGCGCAACTACCTGCACTTTCAGCACCTGGACGGCGAACAGGTGTACCAGCTGCGCAAAGTCATCGAGGTAGAGCTGGCGGTATCGGTGATGGGCAAGCTGAGCGAAGCCGACTACACCGCGCTGCAGGCCAACATCGACTTCTGCAGCGCGCCGGAAGACAGCGAAGAGGGCCAGCGCGAACAGCGCCTGGCAGAGCTGGAGTTCCACACCCTGCTGGCCGACCGTTGCCCCAACCCATTGCTGCGTTTCATGGCGGTGTTCCTCAACGACCTGCTGCGCGACCTGGTGGTGCTGAAAAAAGCCTACCTGCCCAAGCGCCAGCAGTTCGCCGCCGCCAACATCGACTACCACAAGCAATTGCTGAGCGCCCTGCGCGCCAGCGACGAACCCGCCGTACGCCGGCTTATGCACGAACACATGTGCGACGCCGAGCACCACATGACCGCGCTGGAAGGCGAGGTTGCCCGCAACTTCCTGCTGGAGTTCAACCACCACCACTGATGCGCCTGCAAAGAGGCCTGCAGACAGGCCCGGCCGTACCCGCTTTGTCATTGCCACTCCTGCCTAATAACCACAACCAAGGAGTTACTCATGCAAAGACGTACCCTGCTCAAGGCAGGCCTTGCCCTGGGTGCCTTAGGTAGCCTCCCCTTGGGGGCGCACCGGGCATTCGCCGACCAACCGTTGACCTTCTATGGGCTCAAGTCCATGTCGGGCGCCTTCGCCAGCTACGGCAAGTACGCCGACATGGGCTCGCGCCTGGCCATCGCCGAGTACCCGCAGCTACTCGGCCAGCCGCTCAAGTACAAGGTCATCGACACCGAAGGCAACGCCGGCAAAGCGGTGCGCAAGGTGCAGGAAGCCATCGGCCAGGATGGCGCCCGCTTCTTCCAGGGCTGTACCTTGTCGTCCTCGGCGCTGGCGGTGTCGAAGGAAATCCACAAGGCCGGCGGCGTATTCATGACCCCGGTCGGCGCCGACGAAATCACTGGCAAAGACTGCAACGCATCCACCTTCCGCTGGTCGGTGCCCACCTACGGCGCCATTCGCGAAACCCTGGTACCGATGATCCGCCAGCTGCCGCAGGCCAAGCGCTGGTACACCATCACCCCGCAATACGTGTTCGGCGACGCCCTGCTGGACAACGCCCGCAAGGTGTTCGCGGAGCTTGGCGTGGAACATATCGGCAACAGCTATCACTCGCTGCAGGAGCAGGAGTTCTCCGGCTACCTCACCAACGCCATCGCCGCCAAACCCGACGTGCTGGTACTGCTCAACTTCGGTAGCCAGGCCTCCAACGCGCTGCGCCAAGCGGTCAACTTCGGCATCAAGGACCGCATGAAAGTGCTGATGGTGTGGTCAGCCGGCCTCGACCAGTTTCAGGAGCTGGGCAGCGACGTGCTTGAAGGCGTGTACCTGGGTGCACAGTACTGGCACCAGGTCGATACGCCGCTGAACAAGCAGCTGGTCGCCGCCACCCGCAAGGCCTATGGCATCAACCCCAACTACCCGCTGGCCGCCGACTACATCGGCACCAAGGTCATGCTCGAAGCCATCGTCAAGGCTGGCAGCCTGGACGGTGCCGCCGTATCTGCAGCACTGCAGGGCATGCGCTTCCAGGGCCCGACCGGCGAAGAGCTGATCCGGCCAGGCGACCACCAGGTGCTCAAGGATTACTACCTGCTGCGCGGCAAGCCCCAGGGGCAGATGCGCGACGAGGACGACCTGGCCGAAATCATCAGCTCGGGCCGCTCGTTCGTCGAGGTCGACCACACCGGTTGCGCCCTGGCCTGAAGCCGCGGCGTTAGACACCCACACTCGTACAGGCAGCCGCCCAGCGCGCTGTCGAGGGCACGCACATGCTCGATTTGTACCTGTTCCAACTGCTGAACGGCCTGGGCCTGGGGATGATCTACTTCCTCATCGCCGTAGGCCTGACGATCATTTTCGGCCTGCTCAACTTCGTCAACTTCGCCCACGGTGCGTTCTTTCTGCTGGGCGCCTACCTGTGCTACACCGCCGTGGCCATCACCGGCAACTTCTGGCTGGCACTGCTGATTGCACCGCTGGCGGTGGCCGCGCTGGCCTGGGCGGTGGAGCGCGTGTTGATCAAACGCATCTACCACCTGCCACACACCTTCCAGATCCTTGTCACCCTGGGCATCGCATTGATCATCCAGGAGGCCTCGGTGCTGATCTGGGGCCCGGTGGGCAAGAACATCGCCGTGCCGCCCGAGCTGCGTGGGGTGCTGATCGTCGGTGATTTCATCTACCCCTACTACCGCCTGTTCCTGATCGGCTTCGCCGCACTGATCGGCGTTGGCCTGTGGCTGCTGCTGGAGCGCACCCGCTTTGGCGCGCTGGTGCGGGCCGGTAGCGAAAGCACCGAAACCGTATCGCTGCTGGGCACCAACATCTTCCGCCTGTTCTCCCTGACCTTCGCCCTGGGTGTAGGCCTGGCCGGGGTGGCCGGGGTGCTGTTCGCCCCCCTGCGCGGTGCACAGCCTTTCGTCGGCCCGGAAATCCTCGGCATCGCCTTCGTGGTGGTGGTGATCGGCGGCATGGGCTCGTTCGGCGGTGCGCTGGTCGGCGGCCTGCTGGTGGGTGTGGTGCAAAGCATGATGACCAGTCTTTGGCCGCAAGGCGCCAGCCTGATGATCTACGGCGCCATGGCGGCGGTGATCCTGGTACGCCCCTATGGCCTGTTCGGGAGAGCCTGAGATGAGCGAAAAGAACCCATTGCCGGTCGCCAAGGGCCGCGCCCCGGCGCTGCTGTTGCTGGTGGTCGCCAGCCTGGTGGCACTGCCGCTGCTGCTGCCCTCCGCCACCCTGGCCACCGAGATCTTGATCTTTGCCCTGGCCGCGCTGGCCTGCAACCTGCTGCTCGGCTACACCGGCCTGCTGTCGTTCGGCCAAGGGATCTTCTTTGGCGTGGGCGCCTATGGCGCAGCGCTGCTGATGATTCACTTGCAGTGGGGCATGTTCGCCGCGCTGCTGGGGGCAGCTGTGTTCGGCGCCGTCCTCGCGCTGCTGGTGGGCGCACTGGCGATCCGTCGCACGGGCATCTACTTCGTCATGCTGACCCTGGCCTTCAGCCAGATGGCCTATTTCCTGGCCTATACCCTCAGCGGCTGGACCGGGGGCGACAACGGCCTGCTTGATGTGCCACGGCCGAATATCGAAATCGCCGGCCATGTGCTGGTCGACCTGGCCGACCCAAGGCACTTCTACGTGTTTGTAGCCGTGCTGTTCCTGCTGATCTTCGCCGGCGCCCTGCGGGTGATCCGCTCGCCGTTCGGCAGCACCCTGCTGGCCATCCGCGAAAACGAGACCCGTGCCGCCGCCATCGGCTACGACACCCGCCACTTCAAGATTCTGGTGTTCATGCTGTCGGGCGCCATTACCGGGCTGGCGGGGGCTTTGTACGCCATGCTGCTGCACTTTGCACCGCTGTCGAACATCGACCTGATGATGAGCGAGAACATCCTGATCATGACCATCGTCGGCGGCACTGGCTCGCTGTTCGGCTCGCTGCTGGGGGCCGGTGCCATCGTGCTGCTGGGCGATGTGCTGTCAGAGCTGTGGCCACGCTGGCTGATGCTGCTGGGGGTGATCCTGATCCTGGTGGTGGTGTTCATGCGCGGCGGCCTGTGGGGCGGCCTGGCCGACCTGGGCAAGCGCCTGCTGGCCACCCGTAACCCCCATGACAAACCCCAGGCCAAGACCAAGGAGACCCTGTAATGAGCGACTACCTCCTGGAAACCCGCCAGCTGGAGCTGGCCTATGGCCCGTTCAAAGCTGTCGCAGGCGTGGACCTTAAAGTGCGCGCCGGCACCATCCACACGGTCATCGGCCCCAACGGCGCCGGCAAGACCAGCCTGTTCCACTGCCTGACCGGCGAGCGCCAGGCCACCGCGGGCAAGATCCTGTTCAACGGCCAGGACATCATCCGCAAGCCATCCCACGGGCGCGTGGCACTGGGCATGGCCCGTTCGTTCCAGCTCACCAGCCTGTTCCAGAACCTGTCGGTGCGCGAAAACCTGCGCCTGGCTGCCCAGGGCCGAGACGGCCTGGGCGCGCTGAACTTCTGGCGCAGCGTCGAGCACAAGCGCAGCCACTGGAACACCGCCGACCAGGTGCTGGAGCGCCTGAAGCTGACGGGGCGCGCCGAGACCCTTGCCGGCGAGCTGTCGCACGGTCAGCAGCGGGTGCTGGAAGTGGGCATGTCGATCTGCGCCAAGCCCACCCTGCTGATGCTCGACGAGCCCACCTCGGGCATGGGCATAGACGATATCCCGGTGATGACCGACCTGATCAACGACCTTGGCCGCGACCACACCGTGCTGCTGATCGAGCACAACATGAGCATCGTCATGTCGATCAGCCAGCGCATCACGGTGATGAGCCACGGCCAGATCCTGGTCGAGGGTACCCCTGAACAGGTGCGCAACGACGAGCGCGTGCGCACCGCTTACCTTGGAGAGGCCGCCTGATGCTCAACGTCGATTCGATCCATTCCTACTACGACAAGAGCCATGTGCTTGAAGGTGTCTCACTCAAGGTCGAGGCTGGCGAACTGGTGACCCTGCTGGGGCGCAACGGTGCCGGCAAGACCACCACCTTGCGCAGCATCCTCGGCATCGTCCGCCCACGGCAGGGGCAGATCAGCTTCAACGGCCAGCAACTGGTCGGCCGCGAAATCTTCGATATCGCCCGGCAGGGCATTGCCTTGGTGCCGGAGCACCGCGGCATCTTTCGCCAGCTCAGCGTCGAGGAGAACCTGAAGATTGCCGTACGCAAGGCCAGCCGCTGGCAGCTGGAGGACGTGTACAGCATGTTCCCGCGCCTGAAGGAGCGTCGCCGCAACGGTGGTTTTGCCCTGTCCGGTGGCGAGCAACAGATGCTCGCCATCGCCCGCGCCCTGCTCAACGGCCCCAAGCTGCTGATCCTCGACGAACCCACCGAAGGCCTGGCCCCGGTGATTGTCGATGAACTGGTGAAGATATTGCGGCGGATCAAGGACGAAGGTCTTTCGATCCTGCTGGTGGAGCAGAACCTGATGGTCTGCGATGCCCTTGCTGATCGCCACTATGTGCTGGAGCAGGGCCGGGTCGCCTACCAGGGCAGTGCGGCGCAGTTCCGCGAAGACCCAAGTATCAAGAACCGTTACCTGGCCCTTAGCGCCTGACCCGACCGTGCTTACCTGTACCGGCCCTTTCGCGGGCAAACTCGCGCCTACAAAGATGTCACCACCCTCAGCCCTGCGAGGCCTTTGTAGGAGCGGGTTCACCCGCGAATAGGCCGGTACGAGCCACCCAGTAATTTCAGGAGAGCTGAACCATGAACACCCGCATCGATCCCTCGCTGCACCTGCTCGGCCAAGGCCCTCTGATCAACCGCGAGCGCCTCTGGCAATCATTGATGGACCTGGCCCAGCTCGGCGCCACCGCCAAGGGCGGCGTGTGCCGCCTGGCCCTGACCGACCTCGACCGCCAGGCGCGCGACCTGTTCGTGCGCTGGTGCGAAGAAGCCGGCTGCACCGTCAGCATCGACGCCATCGGCAACATCTTCGCCCGCCGCCCCGGCCGCAACCCTGCCCTGGCACCGGTGATGACCGGCAGCCACATCGATACCCAACCCACCGGCGGCAAGTTCGATGGCTGCTATGGCGTCATGGCCGGCCTTGAAGTCATGCGCACCCTCAACGACCTTGACCTGGCCACCGACGCCCCGCTGGAAGTGGTGGTGTGGACCAACGAAGAAGGCTCGCGTTTCCCGCCGTGCATGATGGGCTCAGGTGTGTTCGCCGGTAAGTTCGGCCTGCAGGAAACCCTGGCCAAGGTCGATGACCAGGGTCTGTCGGTCGGCGCCGAGCTGCAGCGCATCGGCTACGCCGGCCCGCGCGTGCCCACCGGGCATGCCGTGGGCGCCTACTTCGAAGCGCATATCGAGCAAGGCCCGGTGCTGGAAGACCAGCGCACCACCATCGGCGTGGTCCAAGGCTGCCTGGGGCAAAAATGGTTCGACCTGACCCTTACCGGCGTCGAGGCGCATGCAGGCCCCACGCCCATGCACTTGCGCAAGGACGCATTGGTCGGCGCTGCCGAGGTGGTGGCTGCGGTCAACCGCGTTGCTCACGCGCACCAGCCACATGCCTGCGGCACGGTCGGCTGCCTGACCTTGCACCCAGGCTCGCGCAACGTCATCCCCGGCCAGGTGCACATGACCATCGACCTGCGCCACCTCGACCCTGGGCACCTCGACGCCATGGTCAGCGAAGTGCGCGCAGCTCTCGAAACCAGCACGGTGAAGCATGGCCTGAGCTATCAGCTGACCCCGACAGCCGACTTCCCGCCCCTGTACTTCGCCGAGCAGTGCGTGGATGCCGTGCGCCAAGGCGCGCGTGCGCTGGGCCTGAGCCACATGGATATCGTCAGCGGCGCCGGCCACGATGCGATCTTCCTCGCCGAGCTGGGCCCGGCCGGGATGATCTTCGTGCCATGCGAAGGTGGCATCAGCCACAACGAAATCGAAAATGCCGCGCCGCAGGACCTGGCCGACGGCTGCGACGTGCTGCTGCGTGCCATGTTCCAGGCCGCCAACTCAGGAGCCCGTTGAAATGAGCCAGAAAACCGCGATTGGCGAGTTCACCGCCGTCGAACTGCTCGCGTTGTACCAGCGCCGCCAGTTGTCCCCGGTCGAAGTGGTCGACGATGTGCTGGCGCGCATCGACCTGCATAACCCGGCAGTCAACGCCTACTGCCATGTCGATGGCGAAGGTGCCCGCGCCGCAGCCCGCGCCAGCGAACAACGCTGGCAGCGCGGCGAGCCCTGTGGCCGACTGGATGGCGTGCCCGCTTCGATCAAGGACCTGACCCTGACGCGTGGCATGCCCACCCGCAAGGGCTCGCGTACGACCTCGGGTACCGGGCCGTGGGAAATCGATGCGCCCTTCAGCGCCTTCATGCGTGAAGCCGGTGCAGTGCTGGTGGGCAAGACCACCACGCCGGAGTTCGGCTGGAAAGGCGTGACCGACAACCCGCTGTACGGCATTACCCGCAACCCGTGGGATACCAGGCTGACTGCCGGGGGCTCGTCCGGCGGTGCGGCAGCAGCAGCGGCACTGAACCTGGGCGTACTGCACCAGGGCAGCGATGCTGGCGGCTCGATTCGCATCCCCTGCGCCTTTACCGGCACCTTCGGTATCAAACCGACCTTCGGCTATGTGCCGCAATGGCCGGCCAGCGCCATGACCGTGCTGTCGCACCTGGGGCCGATGACGCGTACCGTGGACGACTCGGTACTGATGCTCGACTGCGTAGCCCGCCCCGATGCCCGCGACGGTTTGGCCGGCGCGCCCCGGCAGGCGCCGTGGCTGGGCCAGCAGCAAGATCTGCGCGGCCTACGCATCGCCTACAGCGCCAACTTCGGTTACGTGCAGGTCGACCCACAGATCCAGGCACTGGTGGCGCAAGCGGTGCAGCGCCTGGCGCGGTTGGGTGCGCAGGTAGAGGAAGTGGACCCGGGCTTCAGCGACCCGCTGGAAACCTTCAATACCCTGTGGTTTGCCGGGGCTGCGCGATTGGCCAGTGCCTTGAGCGATGAGCAGAAAGCGTTGCTTGACCCGGGGCTGCGCTGGATTGCCGAACAAGGCGCACAGATCAGCCTTGGCGAATACACCCAGGCGCTAGAGGCACGGGCAGAATTGATTGCGAAGATGAATGCCTTTCATCAGCGATATGACGTGCTGGTATCGCCGATGCTGCCGTTGGTGGCGTTCGAAGCCGGACACAACGTGCCGCCTGGGTCGGGGATGGCGCAATGGATGGAGTGGACGCCGTTCAGCTACCCGTTCAACCTGACCCAGCAGCCGGCGGCTTCGGTGCCCTGCGGGTTTACCCGCGAGGGGTTGCCGGTGGGCCTGCAGGTGGTGGCCGGGCGCTTTGCCGATGAGCAAGTGCTGCGGGTGTGCAAGGTGTATGAGCAGCATTATCCGAGCCGGCACTTGCAAGCACCGATTACTGGCTGAAATCTGTATTGGCTTCTGCGGCCCTTTCGCGGGTGAACCCGCTCCTACACACACCGATTACTGGCTGAAATCTGTATTGGCCTCTGCGGCCCTTTCGCGGGTGAACCCGCTCGTGTGGGAGCGGGTTCACCCGCGAAGAGGCCCTCAGCCCAAACGCCCTTCTGGCGCATACGGCGCCGGGTCGATAATCGGCTCGGCCCCTGTCAGCAAATCGGTAAACAGCTGGCACGAAGCCGGCGCCAGCACCAGCCCATTGCGATAATGCCCGCAGTTCAGCCACAACCCTTCATGCCCCGGCACAGGCCCAATGTAAGGGATGCCTTCTGGCGACCCCGGCCGCAGTCCCGCCCAGTGCGCCACCACTGTGGCGCCTTCAAGCTCTGGCAACAACTCCACCGCCGATGCCTTCAGGCTTTCCAGCGCATCCCCGGTCGGGGTCTTGTCATACCCGGCGTGTTCCAGCGTGCTCCCCACCAGAATGTGCCCGTCACGTCGCGGGATTGCATAACGCCCCTTGGCCAGCACCATGCTCGGCAAGAAGTCTTCAGCACACTTGAACAGGATCATCTGGCCCTTCACGGGCTCCACAGGCAGTTCAAGGCCAAGGGTACGCAACAGGTCGCCACTCCAGGCGCCTGCACTGAGCACAACCTCATCCGCCGCCAGTACGCCATCAGCCGTCTGTACACCGGTCACGCGCCCCTTTTCCTGCACGAAGCCGGTGATCTGGCAGTGTTCGCGCAAGGTCACGTTTGGCAGCGCCAGCAACGCCGCTTTCAGCGATTTGACCAAGCGTGGGTTGCGCACATTGGCCACGCCAGCCATGTAGATGGCGTGCTTGAAGCCCGGGCCCAACACCGGCACCGCATCGTAGGCCGCCGAAATATCCACGGCACTCAGCGGCCGCTGCTCGCGCGCGGCCCAGGCCAACGCTTCGGCCTCGTCGTCCAGGTCGAGCCAGTACAGCCCGGTGGTGTGAACTTCGGGGTCGACGCCAGTGCTGGCGAACAGACGCTCGCCCAGCTGTGGATAAAAGTCCTGCGACCAGTGCGCCAGAGCGGTCACTGCGGCGCTGTAGCGCCACGGGTACAACGGCGAAACAATGCCTCCGCCAGCCCAGGACGACTCTCGGCCAACCTCACCCTGATCGCACACCACCACCTGGCCGACCTTGGCTGCCAGGTTGAATGCCGTCAGCAGGCCGATCACCCCGCCGCCGACCACCACTACTTGCTTGCTCATCTGTCGATCCAACACCTGAAGTAAAACCGCGATGCGCCGGGCATCATTGAACCTTCAGCTTCCCCAGCAGTGCGTGCTGTGCTCAACAGCGCCCGGATTGCGCTGCACGCCAGCCTGGTCGAGCTGGAAATCGCCACAGCCATCCTGCGCCATCAGCCCATGCGGTAGCCGCCGGGCGCGCAGTGTGAAGGTGTCACTGTCGCGCTGGGCCTGCAGGCTGTAGTAGCGGGTGCCTTCGGGCAAGACCAGGTCGCCCTCGGCGTATTGGCCAGTGCGCACGCGGTGGCGCTCCAGACGCAGGGCAGCATCGTGCAGCAGGCCAACCACTTCGCTGCGCGCGGCTCGCCGAAGCTGGTCGCTGTAACTGGGGTAGGCAATGGCTGCCAGAATGCCGGTCACGGCCAGCACAATCAACAACTCGATCAGGCTCAAGCCTTGCTGCATGTCAGTCTCCTCGCAATCTTTGCCGCCAGGTGATGCGTTGGGTTCGATTGCCTGCCACTGCGTAGACCGCCTCCAGTACATGCCTTGAGCGGCTTTGCTTGCTGACAGCGGTAATCCGGAACAGGCGAACCGGCTGCCGTTCGGGCATGTGCGCGGCACATGTGCTGACGCCCAGGTTCTGCAGCTGGAAAAAGCCGGTCTGGGTACCTTGCCACTGCCCAACCAGATCGTGCGGCCTGGGCGGCGGCAGGCACGCGTTACAATCGTCAGGGGGCGCTCGTTCAAGTTCGCGCTCCCCGGCCAGCAAAGTGGCCTCAGCCTCTTCCAGCGCCAGCAGGCCATCGCTCAGGTAACCGGTCATCCGCGTTTCCACCAGCGCGTCACGCAGGGCAGATGTGGCAAGCAGGCCCAGTAGGACGCTGAGCACCAACGCCAACAACAGGACAACACCCCGCTGGCGGTTCATGAAGCCGGCACCGGGTTACGCAATGCCACGCTCAGCGCATGGTGCTGCTCAAGCTGCAAGGTCGGCTCATACAATGTCAGCTGAAGATCGATGCGCTCTCCAGCCACCTGCACCACACGCAGTTCGCGCACGTGATCGACCAAGGGCTGATTGCGACCGCGCCGCGCGAAGTAAAGCGTACTTCCAACCTGAACATAGCGATGCCGGCTGACAGGCACAGCCATAAGCTTGTCGCTACCTTGCGCGCGCGCCTGGTGTACCTCCACCTTGTTGATACAGTTTGTCAGCAAGGTCCAGTCGGGGTCGCCGGCATACCCTGGTAACTCAGCGACGACCAGGCTCAAACTTGACGGGCCGCTCGCCAAGGGCCGGGCAAAGGCCTGCTCCGACCCGGGGACCAGAAAGTCGTCTGGGCCCAGGCGCAGGCAACCGAACATCCCGGCCATGCGGATATCCTGCGCCATGCGCAGCAATGCAAGTCGCGCATCATCCTGCATACGCACTGCCGTACTTTGTAGGCGCCAAGTCTGGTGCGCAGAGACAAAAAGCTGACTGGCCGCCGCCAGCAGCACCAATCCGATCGCCAGCGCCAGCACCATCTCAAGCAATCCAAACCCTGCCTGGCAGCGCCTCATCGCCGCCTGCGCTCATGGTCGCTGTGCAGCGCCATCGCCGCCTGCGCATCCCGGCGCGCGCTGTCCGCTGCCTGTAATGCCTGCAACTGCATCGCAGCCGTTGCGAACAGGCCTGCGGCCACGACCACGACCGCCAACAACACCTCCAGAAGCGTCATGCCCCCTTGCCTTGCGTGCATCCCTGCACCTCCTGCGACTTTTCCCGTCATTGCTTTCAACTTGGGCGACTGGACCTCTTGTCCAACCGCCAGGAAGCTATAGCCAAGCACGTCCAGGAAGGAATGCACGGTGAAGCAACGTGGCGTAACACTGATACAAATGTTGTCGGCCTTGGCCGTGGCGGTCTTGCTGACTCAGCTGGGCATGCCGGCCTACGCCCGAATGAGCGATGACCTACACCGGGCGGCGGCTGCCCGTGATCTGGCGCAGGCGCTGCGCAGTGCACGCAGCCATGCCATGCTGCAAAGCCAGCCGGTGCTGGTGTCGGCGCTGGACGGTAATTGGGGGAATGGTTGGCGGGTAGTGTTGGAGCATAACCGCCAGGTGCTACGCGAACAGCGCCTTGCAAAGCCGCTGAAAATAACCAGCAATCGCGGTGAGCAGTTCAAATTCAGTGCGCTGGGCGTGCCAGTGACGCCGGGCAACAGCTGGTTGGGCGCGACACTGGAAATGTGCGAACGCGCCTCTGCTCGCAGCCGATATCAAGTGGCGTTGGCATCAAGCGGCAGAGTCAGGGTGCTTACGCAGGACCGGAGCAATGACCGCTGCTAGCGTGGTCATTGCAGGAACGGTCTTGGGTCGCGCAAGGGCTGCAAAGCCGCCCCTGCATGGGCGGCGGTACACCCCGTCAGATCAGCGAGCGAACCCGCAGCTCTTTGGGCATCGAGAAGGTGATGTTCTCTTCACGCCCGTCCAGCTCTTCAGCGCCGGTAGCGCCCCAGGCCTTGAGCTGCTCGATCACGCCACGCACCAGCACTTCGGGGGCCGAAGCACCGGCGGTGATGCCAATCCGTGCGGCCTGGTCGAACCAGTCGCGCTGCAAGTCCTCGGCACCGTCGATCAGGTAGGCCGGGGTGCCCATACGCTCGGCCAGCTCGCGCAGGCGGTTGGAGTTCGAGCTGTTCGGGCTGCCGACCACCAGTACCACGTCGCTTTCACCGGCCAGTTGCTTGACGGCGTCCTGGCGGTTTTGCGTGGCGTAGCAGATGTCGTCCTTGCGCGGGCCGCCGATATTCGGGAACCGCGCACGCAAGGCGTCGATAACACGGCTGGTGTCATCCATCGACAGCGTGGTCTGGGTGACGAAGGCCAGGTGGTCCGGGTCGCGCACCTGCAGGTTGGCCACATCTTCCTCGTCTTCGACAAGGTAGATGGCGCCACCATTGCTGGGGTCGTACTGGCCCATGGTGCCTTCGACTTCCGGGTGCCCCTCGTGGCCGATGAGAATGCACTCACGGCCATCGCGGCTGTACTTGGCAACCTCGATGTGCACCTTGGTCACCAGCGGGCAGGTGGCATCGAACACCTTCAGGCCACGGCCAGCGGCTTCCTGGCGCACCGCCTGGGAAACACCGTGGGCACTGAAGATGACAATGACATCGTCCGGCACCTGGTCCAGCTCTTCGACGAAGACGGCGCCACGGTTACGCAGGTCTTCCACCACGAACTTGTTGTGCACCACTTCGTGGCGCACATAGATTGGCGGGCCGAAGACTTCCAACGCGCGGTTGACGATCTCGATCGCCCGGTCGACCCCAGCGCAAAAGCCGCGAGGGTTGGCGAGTTTGATTTGCATGATCGGCTCCAGGCTTACAGGGCCTTCACCTCGAGGATCTCCACCTCGAAGGTCAGGGTCTTGCCAGCCAGTGGGTGATTGAAGTCGATGGTCACCTGGTCATCGTCGAACGCTTTGACCACACCCGGCAGCTCGGTGTTGGCGGCGTCGTTGAAGATGATCAGCAGCCCTTCGGACAGCTCCATGCCCTCGAAATTGGACCGCGGCATGACTTGCACGTTTTGCGGGTTGGGCTGGCCGAAGGCGTTCTCCGGCGCTACCACTACCGTACGCTTATCACCGGCCTTGAAGCCGAACAGGGCGTTTTCAAAGCCAGGCAACAGGTTGCCATCGCCCACTTTGAAAGTAGCCGGGGCCTTGTCGAAGGTGCTGTCGACGGTGTCGCCGTTTTCCAGGTGCAGCGCGAAGTGCAGGGTGACTTCGGTGTTCTGGCCGATACGGGTGTCAGTCATGGACCGGATCCTCGGACTTCTTGCTCTTGAACATATCCAGCGCCAGCATCACCGCACCAACGGTGATGGCGCTGTCGGCCACGTTGAAGGCCGGGAAGTAATGGCGGTTCTGCCAGTGCACCAGGATGAAGTCGACCACATGGCCCAGTACGATGCGGTCGTACAGGTTACCAATCGCCCCACCCAGCACCAGCGCCAGCGCCACGGCCAGCCAGGTCTCATTGCGCCCCAGGCGCTTGAGCCACACCACCAGCACCGCGCTGACCACCACGGCGATCAGGGCGAACAACCAGCGCTGCCAACCTGCGCCGTCAGCCAGGAAGCTGAAGGCGGCACCGGTGTTGTAGGCCAGGGTCCAGCTGAAGTAGTCAGGAATGACCACGATCTGCTGGTACATGGTCAGGGCGTTGTTGAAGTACAGCTTGGTGGCCTGGTCGACGACCAGGACCAGCAAGCTCAGCCACAGCCATGCAAGGCGCCCGAAGCGCCCCGCTGCAGGGTTAGGCATAGTGGCGTACCTCACCCGAGCCGGTCAGGTTGTCGACGCAACGGCCGCAGATTTCCGGATGCTCCGGGTGGCTACCGACGTCGGCGCGGAAGTGCCAGCAACGGCCGCACTTGGTGTGGCCGGATTTGACCACTTGCAGCTTGAGGCCTTCGACTTCGGTGGCGACCGCTTCGGCCGGGGCCTGGGCGAATGGCACCACGCTGGCGGCCGAGGTGATCAGCACGAAGCGCAGTTCGTCACCCAGCTTGCCCAGGTCGGCGCTCAGGCCTTCGTCGGCGAACAGGGTCACTTCGGCTTGCAGGTTGCCGCCGATGACCTTGGCGGTGCGCTGGTTTTCCAGCTCCTTGTTGACCGATGCCTTCACGGCCATGACGCGGTCCCAGTAGGCGCGGTCCAGCTCGGTGCCTTCCGGCAGCTCGCTCAAGCCTTGGTACCAGCCGTTGAGCATGACCGACTCGTTGCGCTCGCCCGGCAGGTACTGCCAGATTTCGTCGGCGGTGAACGCCAGGATCGGCGCGATCCAACGCACCAGCGCCTCGCTGATGTGGTACAGCGCAGTCTGGCAGGAACGGCGGGCGACACTGTTGGCGCCGGTGGTGTACTGGCGGTCCTTGATGATGTCGAGGTAGAAGCCGCCCAGCTCCTGTACGCAGAAGTTGTGCACCTTGGAGTAGACGTTCCAGAAACGGTACTCGCTGTAGTGCTCTTCCAGTTCGCGTTGCAGCAGCAGGGTCCGGTCCACGGCCCAGCGGTCCAGCGCCAGCATGTCTTCCGGGGCCAGCAGGTCGCGGGCCGGGTCGAAGCCGGACAGGTTGGACAGCAGGAAGCGTGCGGTATTGCGGATACGCCGGTAGGCGTCGGCACTGCGCTGCAGGATCTGCTCGGAAACCGCCATTTCACCGGAATAGTCGGTGGCCGAAACCCACAGGCGCAGGATGTCGGCACCCAGGGTGTTGTTGACCTTTTCCGGCTCGATGGTGTTACCCAGCGATTTGGACATCTTGCGGCCGTTTTCGTCCACGGTGAAGCCGTGGGTCAGCAGCTCGCGGTACGGCGCGTGGTTGTCGATCGCGCAACCGGTCAGCAAGGACGAGTGGAACCAGCCGCGGTGTTGGTCGGAACCTTCCAGGTACAGGTCAGCGCGCGGGCCGGTGGCGTGGCCGATGTCGTGCGAGCCACGCAGTACGTGCCAGTGGGTGGTACCGGAGTCGAACCACACGTCGAGGGTGTCGGCGATCTTGTCGTACTGGTCGGCTTCAGCGCCCAGCAGTTCGGCGGCGTCCAGCTTGAACCAGGCTTCGATGCCCTCCTGCTCGACACGCTTGGCCACCGCTTCCATCAGCTCGACGGTACGCGGGTGCAGCTCGCCGGTCTGCTTGTGCAGGAAGAACGGGATCGGCACGCCCCAATTGCGCTGACGCGAGATGCACCAGTCCGGGCGGTTGGCGATCATCGAATGCAGGCGCGCCTGGCCCCAGGCCGGGACGAACTTGGTGTCTTCGATGGCTTTCAGTGCGCGCTCACGCAGCGGCTCGCCAGTGCTTGGCTGCTTGTCCATGCCGACGAACCACTGCGCGGTGGCGCGGTAGATCAACGGGGTCTTGTGACGCCAGCAGTGCATGTAGCTGTGGCTGATGGTTTCGGTGTGCATCAGCGCACCGACTTCGCTCAGCTTGTCGACGATGGCCGGGTTGGCCTTCCAGATGAACTGGCCGCCGAAGAATGGCAGCGACTCGACGTACACACCGTTGCTCTGCACCGGGGTGAGGATGTCGTCGTTGACCATGCCGTAGCGCTTGCAGGTGACGAAGTCGTCTTCACCGTAGGCAGGCGCGGAGTGCACCACGCCGGTGCCGGCGCCCAGTTCAACGTAGTCGGCCAGGTACACCGGCGACAGGCGGTCGTAGAACGGGTGACGGAAGTTGACCAGCTCCAGCGCCGAACCCTGGGCGGTAGCGATGACCGAGCCTTCCAGGTTGTAGCGTTTGAGGCACGACTCGACCAGCTCCTCAGCCAGCACCAGCAAGCGCTCGCCGGTATCGACCAGGGCGTACGTGAACTCCGGATGGATATTCAGCGCCTGGTTGGCCGGGATGGTCCACGGGGTGGTGGTCCAGATCACGATGGCGGCAGGCTTGGCCAGCGACGCCAGGCCGAAGGCGGCAGCCAGCTTGGCTTCGTCGGCGACCGGGAAGGCCACGTCGATGGTCTGGGATTTCTTGTCGGCGTACTCGACTTCCGCCTCGGCCAGGGCCGAACCGCAGTCGAAGCACCAGTTCACCGGCTTCAGGCCCTTGAACACGAAGCCTTGCTTGACCATTTCGGCCAGTGCGCGAATTTCGCCAGCTTCGTTGGCGAAGTTCATGGTCTTGTACGGGTTGTCCCAGTCACCCAGCACGCCCAGGCGAATGAATTCGGTCTTCTGCCCTTCGATCTGCTCGGCAGCGTACTCGCGGCACAGCTCGCGGGTGCGGTCGGCAGAGAGGTGCTTGCCGTGGGTAACCTCGACCTTGTGCTCGATCGGCAGGCCATGGCAGTCCCAGCCCGGTACATACGGCGCATCGAAGCCGGCCAGGGTCTTGGAGCGGACGATCATGTCCTTGAGGATCTTGTTCAGCGCATGACCGATGTGAATCTTGCCGTTGGCATAGGGCGGGCCGTCGTGCAGGACGAACTTGGGACGATCCTTGCCAATTTCGCGCAGCTTCTGGTACAGGCCAATGCTGTCCCAGCGCTGCAGTATCTGCGGTTCGCGCTGAGGCAGGCCGGCCTTCATGGGGAAGGCGGTGTCCGGAAGGTTAAGCGTGGCTTTGTAGTCGGTCATTTCAGGCTCTTCGTTAGCGGTTGAGCGTGCCAATGTGCACGTGCGGCGGCGATATCCGCATCGATCGCCGACTTCAGCGCCTCCAGGGAGGCGAATCGCTGCTCTTCACGCAGCTTGTGGTGGAACTCCACCGTCAGACGCCGGCCATACAGGTCGCCGGCAAAATCCAGAAGATGAATCTCCAGGTGCGGGCGCCCATCACCGGCAACGGTGGGACGCACGCCAATATTGCCCACACCCGGCCAGGCCTTGCCGTCGATTTCGATGCTGGCAAGGTAGACCCCGGACAGCGGTACGCGGCGGCGCTTGAGCTGGATGTTGGCGGTAGGTGTGCCGAGCTGGCGGGCCAGCTTCTGGCCGTGCAGCACGCGGCCGGTAATGCGGTATGGGCGGCCCAGGAGGTGCTCGGCCAGCTCGAAGTCGCCTTCGGCCAGGGCCGTGCGCACTTCGGTACTGCTGACCCGCAGCCCGTCCTGGATCACCGTGTTGGCAGCCTCGACGGTGAAACCGTACCGGTTGCCGGCGTCGACCAGGAAGGCGAAGTCGCCCGCGCGGTCGCAGCCAAAGCGGAAGTCATCGCCCACTTCGAGGTGCCGCACGCCCAGGCCATCCACCAGGATGGCCTTGACGAAGGCATCGGCGCTGAGCTTGCTCAAGCGGTGGTTGAACGCCAGGCACAACACCCGATCGATGCCCTCGGCGGCCAGCAACTCGACCTTGTCGCGCAGGCGGGCCAGGCGCGGCGGTGCGGTATCGGGGGCGAAATACTCGCGTGGTTGCGGTTCGAAAATCACCACGCAGGTCGGCAGGCCCAAAGCCTGGCCGCGCTCGCGCAGGCGCGCCAGGATTGCCTGGTGGCCGCGGTGAACCCCGTCGAAGTTGCCAATGGTGGCGACACAGCCCCGGTGCTCGGGGTGCAGGTTGTGAAGACCTCGAACCAGCTGCATAACGCGCTTCTTGCTCATAAAGTGGCCGATTATAACCACACCCGGGCGCCGGTGACAGGCAGCAGCGCCCAAGGGCGGCGTGGAATGCTAAAAACCGACGCCTGACCCGCCCGAAGCCTTAGTGCAAGGCCTTGCGGGCGAAATGCCGGGGCCGGAAACCGCACAGGTACAGGCAACCGAAATAGGCTACGACACCCGCCAGGATCAGCGCCCCGAGGCGCATGAAGCGTTCAGGCATGATGCCCTGCTCCCAGGCCGGCATATAGTGCATGCCCGCCAGCAGCACGGCCGACATCAGCGTCACGGCCAACACCAGCTTGAGCAGGAACATGGCCCAGCCCGGCTGCGGCTCGAACAACTGCTGGCTGCGCAGCTTCCAGAACAGCAAGCCGGCATTCAGGCAGGCGCCGAGGCTGATCGCCAATGCCAGACCGGCATGTGCGAGCGGGCCAACCAGCGCCAGGTTGAACAGCTGGGTGCAGACCAGGGTGAAGACCGCGATCTTCACCGGTGTGCGGATATTCTGCTGCGCATAGAAGCCGGGTGCCAGTACCTTGACCAGAATGATCGCCAGCAAGCCTACCGAATAGGCCATCAGCGCCCGCTGGGTCATGGCCGCATCAAACGCACTGAACTTGCCATATTGGAACAGCGCGACGGTCAGCGGCTCGGCAAGAATGGCCAGCGCCAGGGTACACGGCAGTACCAGCAGGAAGCACAACCGCAGGCCCCAGTCGAGAATCCGCGAGTACTCCTCGCGGTCCTTGTTGGCGTAGGTCTTGGCCAGGGTCGGCAGCAGGATGGTCCCCAGGGCCACCCCCAGCACGCCCGAAGGCAGCTCCATGAGGCGGTCGGCGTAGTACATCCACGACACCGAGCCGGCTACCAGGAACGAGGCGAAGATGGTGTTGATGATCAGCGAGATCTGGCTCACCGATACCCCGAGAATCGCCGGCAGCATCTGCTTCAGTACCCGCCAGACCCCGGCATCGCGCAGGTTCAGCCGCGGCAGTACGAGCATGCCGATCTTTTTCAGCGCCGGCAGTTGATACAACAGCTGCGCCAGCCCACCGGCCAGTACCCCCCACGCCAGGGCCATTATCGGTGGGTTGAAGTACGGCGTGAGCAACACGGCGAAGGCGATCATCGCCACGTTGAGCAGCGTCGGGGTAAAGGCCGGTACCGAGAAACGGTTCCAGGTATTGAGGATTGCGCCGGCCAGGGAAGACAGCGAGATCAGCAATATATAAGGAAAGGTCACCCGCAGCAGGTCGGTGGTCAGCTGGTATTTTTCGGCGCTGTCGACAAAGCCCGGGGCCGTTGCCCACACCACCCACGGCGCCGCCAGGATACCGATGGCGGTCACCAGTGCCAGGACTAGGGTCAGCAGGCCGCTGACATAGGCAATGAAGGTGCGGGTCGCCTCCTCGCCTTGCTGGGTCTTGTATTCGGCCAGGATCGGCACGAAGGCCTGGGAAAAAGCGCCTTCGGCAAAGATACGCCGCAGCAGATTGGGGAGCTTGAACGCAATGAAGAAGGCGTCGGTAGCGACGCCGGCACCAAAGATACGCGCCAGGATGGTGTCGCGAACGAAGCCCAGCACCCGCGAAATCATGGTGATCGAGCTTACTGCAGCCAGGGATTTGAGCAGGTTCATCGAAAAGATTCACGCCAATGACAGAGGACGCTGCCAGACAGCGTCCGAATGTGCGATACTCCCGCGCCTTCGCAGGGGAGCCAAAAATTCCCGAGTGTACAGGTCGCGCAGCAGAAAGGAATCTTTCCCGCTTGTTGGCGCACCGCTCGGCGGAACCTTGCAGGTGGCCTTGACATCCGCTCGACTGATCGGCATGATTCGCGGCCTATTTTGTTTGCTATTTACCTAAAGTCTTTCGAGGAGCTCGACGGTGGCCAACACACCTTCCGCCAAGAAACGTGCAAAACAGGCTGAGAAGCGTCGCAGCCACAACGCCAGCCTGCGTTCCATGGTCCGCACCTACATCAAGAATGTAGTTAAAGCCATTGACGCAAAAGACGCTGAAAAAGCACAAGCCGCTTACGTTCTGGCTGTACCTGTAATCGACCGTATGGCCGACAAAGGTATCATCCACAAGAACAAGGCTGCTCGTCACAAAGGCCGTCTGAATGGCCACATCAAGGCGCTGAAAGAAGCTGCAGCTGCCTAAGCGACGCGCAAGTCGAAAAGCCGACCCTAGGGTCGGCTTTTTGTTGCCTGCGATTTATGACTGCGGGCACAGCACCTTATGGGACTCGATCCCTGTGGGAGTGGGGCCGCGCTTGGCGGCCCTACTTTTACGTTACTTGGCTATCTGAATCTTCGGCGCCCACTGCAGCCATTGATCTTCGGCCTTGTCGAACAAGGCAAAGGTCTGCTGCGGCCGGGCCGGGTTACCCATCTGCTCACCCTCCGGCGTTGCAAAGGCGATACCGCCATCGATCAGGGTCTCCACCGACTCGGTCCGCACTGTAGCGCCCTTGAACAGTCCCCAGTCGAAACCGAAGCCACTGCTGTTCCAGAAGCGGCTGCCGCTACGCACCAAGGTGGCATAGCGCGGCTCGATGAGAATATGGATCAGTACCCGGTCAGCGCTCTGGCCCAGCTCGAAGCCCGTGACCTTGCCCACCGCAACCTCACGGTAGGTTACCGGCACACCTGGCTTGATCGAGCCACGGCGCGGCGCGCTGAGCGTCAAGGGCAGGCCAACCTCAGGCCCTGCCACCTGCGGGGCATCGGCCAAGGCGATGAAGTCACGCTGCGGACCGCGATCCTTGGCCGCGGGCTGCACTTCCAGGTACTGCCCACCAATCAAGGTATCCAGGTTCTCGGTGCGCACCAGCCCCAGCGCTGGCTTGACCACCCAGAACTGCGTACCGGCCCGGGCAATACGGTCTGCCGCTTCGGTAATACGCGCTCGCAGCAGCACTGCCTGCAGGTCGTCGGTAAGGTCGACACTTTCGATACTGCCAACATCCAGGCCGCGGAAACGAATGGCCGTCCCCGGCTTCAAGCCATCGGCACGATCTACGCGGATGGTGATCAACGTGCCAGCACGGTTGACCGCTTCCTGGCTGTCATGCAGGCGGAAGCGCGGGATATGCCGCTTCAGCGCCACGTCGGGACGCGGCGTATCGAAGGCAATACCGCCGGCCATCAGCGTTTGTAGCGACTCACTCTTGATCTTTATGCCCGACAGACCACCGGTGAGGGTGATACCACTGACATTCCAGAAGCGCGACGAACCGTTGACCAACTTTTCGTATTCTTTCTCGATATGCACACCAATAAGGATGCGGCTGCTGTTGCGGGCGAACTGGTAGCTTTGCACGCTACCCACCTTCACCTGGCGGTACATCACGGGGCTGCCCACCTCCAGCGAGCCCAGGGTATCGGCGAACAAGACCATATGCAGGCCCGGTGCCTTGAGGTCGAGAGGCGGTGCCTTGGCTCGAGCCTCGAACTCCCGCTCGGGCCGTGCGCCCTTCTCGCCCGGGCGAATGGCGATATAGTTACCCTTTACGAGCGCCTCGAGCCCCGTGATACCCGCCAGGGAAATCGACGGTTTCACCACCCAGAACTGGGTGCCCTCGACCAGGTAGTCTTCGGTCAGCGGGTCCAGCGTCAGCTCAGCCGATGCACTCCCCAAGTTATCCTCCATCTTGAGGGTTTTAAGCGAACCCACCTGGATACCTTTGTACATGACGGGCGTACGACCTGCCTGCAGCCCCTCGTAATCGCTCAGCTTAACCTTGACCCGGATACCCGCCTGGGCCGCATCGAAGTCTTCATACAGGCGGAACGGCAGGCTCGGGTCGGTGGGCGGGCTGTCCTTGCGATATTCCGGGGTGGCAAAGGCGATACCACCCGCCACGATGCTCGACAACGACTCGCTGCGTACCTTCACACCCGAAAGCGAAGCATCGATGCTGACGCCGCTGGCGTTCCAGAAACGCGTGTGCTTGCGCACCAGGCTGGCATAGGCCGGCTCGATGAAGACCTTGACCTCTACGGTGCTCTGGTCCTCGGACAGCCGATAGCTTTTCACCCGGCCAACCTGGATCTGTTTGTAGAACACCGGGCTGTCACGGTTGAGCGACCCCAGGCGGTCAGCCTTGAGAGTGAGGTGCAAACCGGGCTCGCTGTCTGACAGCGGCGGCGCCACCTTCAATGCAGTGAAGCGCTTGGTACGCTCACCCTCCCCTGGGCTGACGGCAATGTAGTTACCTGACACCAGTGTTTCAAGGCCGGAGATCCCCGCCAGGCTGACACTGGGCTTCACCAGCCAGAAGCGCGTGCCCTTGGTCAGGTGCGGCTCGGCGGCCTTGTTCATCTCGATGGTGGCAATCACCCCCTGATTCTCACCCTTGGCGTCGAGTACCAGGCTCTTCACCTTGCCAACCGGCATGCCTTTGTAAATCACCTCGGTCTTGTTGGCGACGATACCCTCGCCCGACTCGAAGCGGACTTCGATTTCTACGCCGGCATCGCGATAGGCCTGCCACGCGAGCCAGCCACCGATCATCAGAGCGATCAAAGGCAGGATCCAGATGGCCGACCAGTTCGAGGCTGGGCGGGTTTTGGCCGTTGGCAGGTCACTCATGGTCGTCATCCGACTCCGTGTTATCCCAAATCAGTCGGGGATCGAAAGTTAAAGCGGCAAGCATTGTCAGGATCACCACAGTTGCGAACGCGACAGCGCCCAGGTTGGCTTCGACACTGGCTATCCGGCCGAAATTCACCACCGCCACCAGAATGGCAATGACGAAGATATCCAGCATGGACCAGCGCCCAATGAACTCGATGAAGCGGTACATCAGTATCCGTTGTCGGGCGGATAACGGTTGCCGGCGCTGCACGGAGTACAGCAGCAAGCCAATGCCCACCAGCTTGAACGTGGGCACCAGAATACTGGCGATGAACACCACAGCCGCAATCGGCACCATGCCGTGCTTGAGCAGGGTAATGACCCCGGACATGATCGTGTCCGGGCTGCCTTGACCAAGGGTGCTCACCGTCATGATGGGCAACATGTTGGCCGGGATGTACAGGATCGAGGCGGCAATCAGCAGCGCCCAGGTACGCACAATGCTGTTGGGTCGGCGCGCATGCACGATAGCGCCGCAACGTGTACAGGTTTGCGAAGTACTGCCTGGCTCTTGCCGGTTCAGCTCGTGACATTCATTGCAGACCAGAATGCCTGCATCAATCGCCCGCATGCAGGTCCTCCCCTGATAGCGCACTCCAGATCTGGTGCGGTGACATCACTACTTCAAGCCACACCTGGATCAACAACAGACTGATAAAACAGAACAACCCCAGGCCCACGGTCAGTTCAGCCAGGTCCACCAGTTTGACGATGGCCACGAGCACGCCCATGAAATAGACCTCGAGCATGCCCCAGTCACGCACGTGGTGATAGAGGCGGTAGAACACCAACCCATAGTCCCGCCCAATGTTCAGGCGAATGCTCAACAACACGGTCAGCTGGCATAACAACTTGAGCAACGGTATGGCCATGCTGCACAAAAACACCACTGCGGCGACGCCACGCATCTCCGAGTTGTATAGCCCCAGCACACCGCTCCAGACGGTATCGTCCGAAGTCTGGCCGAGCAGGTGCAACTGCATGATCGGAAGGAAGTTGGCCGGAATGAACAGCAACAGGGCCGTCAGCACCAGGGCCAGGCTGCGATTGACCACATTGTGCCGATGCGCGTACAGCTCGTAGCCGCAGCGCGGGCATTGGGCTTTTTCATCATGCTGAAGCACAGGCTTGCGCAGCAGCAAATCGCATTCGTGGCAGGCGACAAGCTCGTCCAGCGGCAACTCGGCCAGTGGTTCAGGTTCAACAGAATTGGACATATAGCGCTTCTGAATAGGTGCGTGAGCCTATTCTAGTGGTCTGGCTCGGATTGTGGGAGGCGACTATGGCACGCAGACCTGCAGAAGCCTCCACAGTGATCTGTGCCAGGTTGCAGACGCGCGCGAGGTTTGAAGGTTTCTCAGACCACAAAGACAAAACCCCTACCTGCATGTGCAGATAGGGGTTTTGCGAAATGAATCTTGACGATGACCTACTCTCACATGGGGAAACCCCACACTACCATCGGCGATGCATCGTTTCACTGCTGAGTTCGGGATGGGATCAGGTGGTTCCAATGCTCTATGGTCGTCAAGAAATTCTGT
>NZ_SSOE01000065.1:216413-248468 GCF_029871175.1 Pseudomonas sp. BN607 | reverse complement strand
TTCGCGGCTAAAGCCGCTCCCACAGGGATCGCACCAGATTCTAGAAATTGAGCAAGACAGTTGTTTCCCCAGGTACTGCATCAGCCTCGAGCCTCCGGGGGGGGGTACCTGTGGGAGCGGGCTTGCCCCGCGAAGAATCCAACACGGTGCATGGCACGGGCTTCGCCCGTGTTCGCGGCTAAAGCCGCTCCCACAGGGATCGCACCAGATTCTAGAAATTGAGCAAGACAGTTGCTCCCAAAGAGTCCCTGCCAAATCAATAAGGCATTTTTGCTCTATGAGATCGGCCTTGCGTCGCGGGTGGGCCGGAAAGCAGCCCCGGATGCCAAACACACAGTTGAATGTCGCGCCCAGTGCTAGGCGCTTTTCCTGCACAGGTCTACAATCGCCCTCCTCGCTTTTACATCGCCGTCCACACTGATGCCGACCTGTACGCTCCACCCCCTGCCCTACCAGCCCGACCCTGCCGCCTATTTCGCCCGCCTGCGCCAGGCACCCGGCGCGATCCTGCTCGACAGCGCCCGCCCCGGTGCCGAACGCGGCCGCTTCGACCTGCTCAGCGCCTGGCCGCTGCAACACTTGCAAGTGCAGCCTGACGAACAGGGTCGCGCGTTCCTCCAGCGCCTGCGCGCCGCCTTGGCAAAACTGGGCCACGCACAACTGCCCGAAGGCAGCGAGCTACCCTTTGCCGGCGGCCTGATCGGCTACCTGAGCTACGACTTCGGCCGCCGCTTGGAACAGCTGCCAAGCCTGGCTGCAGACGACCTCGGCCTGCCAGACGCCCAACTGGGCCTGTACGCCTGGGCACTGGTCAGCGACCACCTATACGGCACCAGCCAGCTGGTATTCCACCCGAGCCTGGCAGGCGATGAGCGCGATCGCCTGATCAGCCTGTTCGAGGCCGACCAGCAGGCCGATAGCGGCGATTTCCAACTGCTTGCGCCAATGACCGGCGACTTGCAACCCACGCAGTACAAAACGGCGTTCGACCAGGTACAGCGGTACATCCAGGCCGGTGACTGCTACCAGATCAACCTCACCCAACGCTTCCGTGCACCCTGCAAGGGTGACCCTTGGCGGGCCTACCAGTCTCTGCGCCGCGCCTGCCCGACGCCGTTTTCCGCCTACCAGCAACTGGACGACGGCAGCGCCCTGCTGAGCTTCTCGCCCGAACGCTTCATCCGCGTCAGCCAGGGCCAGGTTGAAACCCGGCCGATCAAGGGTACTCGCCCGCGCGCCAGCGACCCGGCTGAAGACCAGCGCAATGCCGAGGAGCTTCTGCACAGCCCCAAGGACCGCTCGGAAAACCTGATGATCGTCGACTTGCTGCGCAACGACCTTGGGCGCACCTGCGAGATCGGTTCCGTGAAAGTACCCGAACTGTTCAGCCTGGAGAGCTACCCTAACGTGCACCACTTGGTCAGCAGCATTACCGGGCAGCTGGCCAGCGATAAAGACGCACTCGACCTGATCGGCGACAGCTTCCCTGGCGGCTCGATCACCGGCGCACCAAAAATCCGTGCCATGCAGATCATCGACGAACTGGAACCGGCGCGACGGGCGCTGTACTGCGGCTCGCTGCTGTATGTGGACGTGCGCGGGGAAATGGACAGCTCGATTGCCATTCGCAGCCTGCTGGTGAAAGACGGCCAGGTCAGCTGCTGGGGCGGCGGCGCTGTGGTGGCTGACTCCGAATGGCAGGCCGAATATGAAGAGTCGATTGCCAAGGTACGGGTGCTGATGCAGACCCTGCAGAGCTTGTGACCGGTGGTGGATCCCTGACGGGCGCGCCCGCGCCCACAGGGTATGCGCAGCTGAACCGCGAGGCAGGCGCCGCCGATATCAGACCGTCTAACCCGCGTTTTTTTGTTACCATCACCCCACTACGAGCGCACAGCGCCACAGCCAAGATGGAAACCGCCTGATGAGCCAACCCTTCGACGTCGCCGCCCTGGCCGCGACCTATGCCAACAAGTCCCCGCAGGACATTCTCAAGCTTGCCTTCGAGCACTTCGGTGATGACTTGTGGATCTCCTTCAGCGGCGCCGAGGACGTGGTGCTGGTTGACATGGCCTGGAAGCTGAACAAGCAGGTCAAGGTATTCAGCCTCGACACCGGCCGCCTGCACCCGGAGACCTACCGGTTCATCGACCAGGTTCGCGAGCAGTACAACCTGCCCATCGAAATCCTCAGCCCCGACCGCGCCAAGCTCGACCCGTTCGTCAAGGACAAGGGGCTGTTCAGCTTCTACAAGGACGGCCATGGCGAGTGCTGCGGCATCCGCAAGATCGAGCCATTGCGCCGCAAGCTGGCGACCGTGAGCGCCTGGGCCACCGGCCAGCGCCGCGACCAGAGCCCAGGCACCCGCAGCCAGGTGGCAGCACTTGAAATCGACAGCGCCTTCTCCACCCCCGAGCGCACGCTGTACAAGTTCAACCCGCTGGCGCAGATGAGCAGCGCAGAAGTGTGGGGTTATATCCGCATGCTGGAGCTGCCGTACAACAGCCTGCATGAGCGTGGTTTCATCAGCATCGGCTGCGAACCATGCACCCGCCCCGTGCTGCCGAACCAGCACGAGCGTGAAGGGCGTTGGTGGTGGGAAGAGTCGACGCAGAAGGAATGCGGGTTGCACGCAGGCAACCTGATCAGCAAAGCTTGAAAAACCCGGGGCCGCATAGCGGCCCCTTGCAATTGCGGATCAGTGCACCGGCAGCTCAACACCGGCAAACAGTTCTTCAAGCTCTTGCTTGTTGTGGCACTGAATGGCCTTGGCCATCACTTCGCGGGTGAGGTGCGGGGCAAATTTCTCGATGAAGTCGCACATGAACCCACGCAGGAAGGTGCCTCGACGGAAGCCGATCTTGGTAATGCTGGCCTCGAACAGCTCGCTCGCATCCAGTGCCACCAGGTCGCTGTCGAGCTTGGCGTCCACCGCCATGCCCGCGACGATACCCACGCCCAGCCCCAGGCGCACATAGGTCTTGATCACGTCGGCGTCGGCTGCAGTGAACACCACTTTCGGCGTGAGGCCACGATGGTTGAAGGCTTCGTCCAGCTTGGAGCGCCCGGTGAAACCGAACACATAGGTGACGATCGGGTATTCGGCAACGGCTTCCAGGGTGAGCTTTGGCAGCTTCGCCAACGGGTGACCTTGCGGCACCACCACACAACGGTTCCACTTGTAGCACGGCATCATGATCAGGTCGCCGAACAGCTCCAGCGCCTCGGTAGCGATGGCGAAATCGACCGTCCCGTCCGCGGCCATCTCGGCAATCTGCATGGGTGAACCCTGGTGCATGTGCAGCGACACTTCCGGGTACTGCTTGATGAAACTGCTGATCACCGGCGGCAAGGCATAGCGCGCCTGGGTATGGGTGGTGGCGATGGACAGCGTGCCCTTCTTCTCGTTGGAGAACTCCTGGGCAATCTGCTTGATGCTTTCGACCTTGCGCAGGATCTCGCCAGCGGTGTTGATGATGCGCTCGCCGGCCGGGGTAACGCGGGTCAGGTGCTTACCGCTGCGGGCAAAGACTTCAACACCCAGTTCATCTTCCAGCAGGCGGATCTGCTTGCTGATACCGGGCTGGGAGGTATACAGACTCTGAGCCGTCGCGGAGACGTTGAGGTCATGGTGCGCCACTTCCCAGATGTAGCGCAGTTGTTGAAGCTTCATAGGTTTCCCTCGGTTCAGCGATGAGTCCGCAGCAGTCAGGCAGCGACGATATATAACTATATTAGTGGTTCTGGAAATAAATCTAGAACAATTTTGTTACCTACCCCGGAAATGGCCTACGGCAACCTTCAGGATTTCCTACGCCCCAGATGCTGCGCCAACGGCACCATGTACACTGGTACCGGCGACAGCTGCAGCAGCCGCACTGCGGTGCGCCCCAGCGGTACATCCACGCCGGCGCCGGCGCTGTGGCTACCGAATATCAGCAGGTCGACACTTAACCGCTGCGCCTGATCCAGGATCACCTGCGCCGGGTCGCCCTGACGCACCCGCACGGCCTTTATCACCGCCAGGTCGGCCTCCTCGCCCAGCTCGTCGCGAAAGCTCTCCAGCACACGCTGTTCTATGTTGGCCATCACCGTGTTCACCCCCTGGCTGTGCAGCTGGTCCAGTGTCTGTTCATCGAGGTAGCTCTGCAGGAGTGACTCGGCGAACTGGCCCATCGGCTCCACCGCATGGATCACATACAATTCGGCGCCGAAAGTGCGCGCCAGGGCCAGCGCGTGTTGCATGACAAAAGGGGCGTAGACACCGAGGTCGGTGGCGTACAGCATGGAGCGGATCATTCGACCTCCTCGACTGCCGCAGCGGCAGAGCAAGCTTCAGCTTAGCAGCGCGCCAGACGCTCGCTTTGCCGTCTGGCGCACTACTGGCGCGGCCTGCAGACCAAGGCCGACCTCAGCGGCGGCGGTCGCCGCTGTCGATGAAACTCAGCGCCTGATGCAGCATCTGCATGCGCGGCAGGCTGCAGCCGGCGGCCATTGCCTGTGCCAGCGGCTCGGCATAGATGGCCTGCAGTTCCAGCGGGCGCTTGTGCACATGGTCGTGGTACATGCTTGGCCAGTAGTCAGGCATACGCTCTGTCACCTGGAACAGGTGCTCGGCGTAACCCTCGGGCAACACCTGGCCACACGCCGCCGCCCCCTGCACCACCTCGGCCATCAAGGCCTGGATCAGCTCGCGGCTGTGGCTGTCGGCCATCAGTGGCGTGGTACTGGCCCCCAGCAGCACCGACAGGCCGTTGTAGGGCACGTTCCATACCAGCTTTTGCCAGCGCGCCAGGGCCAGGTTCGGCATGGCCTGCGAATCGATACCTGCGGCCTGGAACAGGCCGGCTCCTTCACTGGCCAGGGCAGCCCCGCCGTCACTGGCCGGCCCGCTGTGATAGCCCAGATTGACCGCCCCCAACGCCTGGTGGCGGATCACACCCGGGGCCTGGCGATTGACGCAGATGAAACACAGCCCACCGAGCAGGTGCATATCGTTGCGCAAAGCTGGCCGCAGCTGTTCCTCCACACCCAGGCCGTTCTGCAGCAGCACGACCTTGGCGCCTGGTGCAGCCGCCTGGACGATCAGCGGCGCCAGCTGATCGTTGCTGGTGGCTTTGGCACCGATCAGCAGCCAGTCGCATGGCGGCATGTCGGCGACGGTAGCGTAGGCCTGCACGTCCATCTGCATCGCGCCATGGACGGCACTGTCCAGCTTCAGCCCTTGCGCACGAACAGCCTGGTACTCGCTGCGCAACAGAAAATGCACGTCGAAACCGGCACGGGCCAGCATCAACCCGTAGAAGCCGCCGATGGCGCCGGTGCCAATGATGCCGATGCGGGGTGTGTGCGAATGCATGCCGATCTCCACTGGATAAATTCAGCGTTCTTTTTACACAGGTTGCGCAACACTGGGCAGCCCGTTCGCGCGCAGCGCCCCCCGAACGCGGAAAAACCCCACAATGACTGGGCCCAGCCCATTGTCGCGCCACCTGTAACGCGCTAAGGTTCGGCTCCCCGCTGCGATTATTCTTGCTGCTGGGCCGCACGGGGATAGTTGGCGGCCGGCACCCGTGACCTGACGAGTAACACGATGGCTGATTTACCGATCGATGACTTGAACGTTGCCTCCAACGAGACCCTGATCACCCCCGATCAGCTCAAGAAGGAAATTCCCCTCAGCGCCAAGGCCCTGCAGACCGTTACTGCCGGCCGTGAAGTGGTGCGCAATATTCTCGACGGCAAGGACCATCGCCTGTTCATCGTGGTTGGCCCTTGCTCCATCCACGACATCAAGGCCGCCCACGAGTACGCCGAGCGCCTGAAGGTGCTGGCCGAAGAAGTGTCCGATACGCTGTACCTGGTCATGCGTGTGTACTTCGAAAAACCGCGCACCACCGTCGGCTGGAAAGGCCTGATCAACGACCCCTACCTGGATGACTCGTTCAAGATCCAGGACGGCCTGCACATCGGCCGCCAGTTGCTGCTGGACCTGGCCGAAATGGGCCTGCCAACCGCCACCGAAGCACTCGACCCGATCTCCCCGCAGTACCTGCAGGACCTGATCAGCTGGTCGGCCATCGGCGCCCGCACCACCGAATCGCAAACCCACCGCGAAATGGCCTCGGGCCTGTCCTCGGCGGTCGGCTTCAAGAACGGCACCGACGGCGGCCTGACCGTTGCCATCAACGCCCTGCAGTCGGTGTCCAAGCCGCACCGCTTCCTGGGCATCAACCAGGAAGGCGGCGTGTCGATCGTCACCACCAAGGGCAACCCTTACGGCCACGTAGTACTGCGCGGCGGTAACGGCAAGCCGAACTACGACTCGGTCAGCGTCGCCTTGTGTGAACAGGACCTGGCGAAGGCCAAGATCAAGGCCAACATCATGGTAGATTGCAGCCACGCCAACTCCAACAAGGACCCGGCCCTGCAACCGCTGGTGATGGAGAACGTGGCCAACCAGATCCTCGAAGGCAACCAGTCGATCATCGGCCTGATGGTTGAAAGCCACCTGAACTGGGGCTGCCAGTCGATTCCGAAGAACCTGGAAGAGCTGCAATACGGCGTGTCGATTACCGATGCCTGCATCGACTGGTCGGCTACCGAAAAGACCTTGCGCAGCATGCGCGCCAAGCTGAAGGATGTGCTGCCGCAGCGGAAGCGCGGCTGATTTGGCGCAATAAAAAAGCGGGGCCGCACAGCGGCCCCGCTTTTTTTTAATACAGATTCAGGCCTTGCTCGAATGCCGCTGCTGGCGCTCCATGTAGCGTTCCACATACGAGCAGGACGGGATCACCGTGTAGCCCATCTGCTCAGCGTACTCCAGGGCCCGTTCGGTCAGCGCGGCAGCAATCCCGCGGCCACGCAGGGCGTTGGGCACGAAGGTGCGATAGATGTCCAGCGTCTGCTTGCCCAGGTCCATGTACGTCAGGTAGGCACGATGACCGTCCACGTTGGTCTCAAACTGATGACCGGCCTGGTCATGGTGGATGGTCAGCGCTTCGCTCATCACTACTCCTCGCAGGTCTTCTCGGCAGACCCACACCTTAACCGATGGTGGTTTATCCGGCACAGAACTGTCTGCGCCACCTGTTGCCCCTTCGACCTCTGGACGATTGCAATCGTTCGCGTCTTCTGGCACTCACAAGATAGTAGGCGCGGCAAGCAGGATTGCTCAAGGTGGCGACCGTTAAAAATGGCCAAAACGCTACCAGGGCGACTCTTCCCCTGCCCGCTCAATAGCCGCCGGATGTTCTAGGGCTTAAGACGCCCAAGGACAGTTAAAGTCACCCTTAGTTCAGCAAAAAAGTTCCTGTACTACAATCGCTTGCGAACCCTCCCCATTTTTTTCACAAGCACGTCACAAATCTTGTCGACCAGGCGTCAAGCAACATTTTTTTTGCAGTTCTTGCGCTCAGTCAGTTTACTTACTACAAGTAATGGGTACTATGTACGCCGGCCAGTTTCTCTTTTCCGAGAGATGGCTATTTAATAGAAAGTCCTTGAAGGGGAACACGATGAACAACGTTCTGAAATTCTCTGCTCTGGCTCTGGCCGCAGTTCTGGCTACCGGTTGCAGCAGCGTATCCAAAGAAACCGAAGCTCGTCTGACTGCGACTGAAGACGCAGCAGCTCGCGCTCAAGCTCGTGCCGATGAAGCCTACCGTAAGGCTGACGACGCACTGGCAGCCGCTCAGAAGGCTCAGCAGACCGCTGACGAAGCCAACGAGCGCGCCCTGCGTATGCTGGACAAAGCCAGCCGCAAGTAATAATCCTCACGGATTGTTAAGGAGCCGACCCACTTGTGGGTCGGCTTTTTTATTGCGCGCGAACAAAGCAGGCACGCCCGGCAGAAACGAAAAGGCCCGCACTAAGGCGGGCCGGGGTGTGTCGCAATTCGCTTACTGCAGTTCGGGCGGGATGCTCGACACCATCGGTGAACCACCCTGGCTCTCGACCGGAATGGCAATTTCTACCGGCATGCCATCTTCCGCAGCCACTACGTCACGCACCATGTCCCAGTTCATGCGCAGGTTATTGGCCAGGTCTTCCCGCTTGAGCAAGGCATTGATAACCGCGGTGTGCTTGTCGACGACCGACGGGTTACCCTGGTCATCCAGCGGCGTGTGCGCCTCAAGATAGACCTTGCCAGCACTGATACCGAACTTGTAAGGCTCGTTGATGATGCGCACCGGCGTACCCACCGGTACCATCTTCGACAGTTCCAGCACATTGTTGTTGAGCATGCGGAAACAACCGTGACTGGTACGCATGCCAATGCCGAACTTCTTGTTCGAACCGTGGATCAGGTAGCCCGGCACACCCAGGGTGAACTTGAACGGCCCCAGCGGGTTGTCTGGGCCGGCCGGCACTACGGTCGGCAGGATGTCACCGTCCGCCGCGTGTTCCTTGCGAATGGATGCGGGCGGGGTCCAGGTCGGGTTCGGCGTCTTGGCAGTGATCTTGGTGTTGGCAATCGGCGACCCCCAGCCCTCGCGCCCGATACCCAGCGGGAAGGTATGCACCACATTCTGCCCTTTCGGGAAGTAATACATGCGGTACTCAGCCAGGTTGATGACGATACCTTCACGCGGGCCGGGCGGGAGGATGTAGCGGGTCGGCAGGATGATCTCGGTGCCGGCACCCGGCAGCCAGGGGTCGACACCCGGGTTGGCGGCGATCATTTCCAGGTAGCCGAGGTCGTTGGCGGTGCCGATATCGGCGAACGTGTCCTCGTACTTTGCCTTGATCACTTGCACCTGGCCGACGATGTCTTCACCGGGCGGTGGCAGTGGCAGCTCCAGCGCAGCAGCGGGGCCCGCTACCAGCAGGGCGGCCAGGGACAGGCTACGGGTGACGGCAGGAAAGCGCGGCAACATCCGGTAAATCCTTCGAAAGATGGGTCAAGAGGAACGATTGTACACCCGCTCCGCTGCAAGCGGGAGGCATTGCCGCCGCGCAAGCGTTTCAGATGATGAAAGGTGGCTGCCGTTCAGCTGCCGTGCAGCTCTGGCCACACCGGGCGCATGCCGCGGCGCTGAGCATCGAGGATGGCGCGGCACAGGTCACACAGGCGGCCATCGCGGTAGATCGAGCGCGGCACCCCCGACCAGCGCGGCTGCGCTGGCAGCAAACCGCCGCACAGGGTACGGTCGACCGGCACGCCCAGCTCTAGCTGGCGGGCCACCAGGTGAACGCGAATTTCCTGGCAAGCGAACAGGTCGAGCTGCTCGTCAGGCTCGATCAGTTGGTAGGCATAAAGGGACCAGGCAGGGCGCGGCATCGGGGGCACTCGAAACGGGGGGCGCAACATTAGCGGAAAGCGGCCCCCGTTTAAAGCGTCACAGCAAGGGTTTTATTGCCGGCCAGGCATTTTCCAGCAGGCGCTCCTGGGCAGCCTGGGCCGGATGAATGCCGTCAGCCTGCATCAACTCAGGCACACCCCCTACCCCTTCAAGGAAAAACGGCACCAATGGCACCTGTTTGTCCGCTGCCAGCTGTTCATACACTTGGGCAAAAGCGCTGGTGTAACGCACACCATAATTGGGCGGCAGGCGCATACCCAACAGCACTACCTTGGCACCGGCCTGGCGCGCGCTTTCGATCATCGAGGCAAGATTTTGTTGCAATTGCGCCGGGGGCTGCCCGCGCAGGCCATCGTTACCGCCCAGCTCCAGTACCACCAGGCTCGGCTTGTGCGCTGCAAGCAGCGCCGGCAGCCGCGCCTGGCCACCTGCGCTAGTGTCGCCGCTGATAGACGCATTCACCACTTTGTCGTCGAAACCTTCCTCCCTGAGCCGGGTCTGCAACAGAGACACCCAACCCTGGCGGGTATCCAGGCCGAAACCGGCGCTGATACTATCGCCAACAACCAGCAGTGTTCCCGCCGCCGCGCTCTGGGCCAGGCAATACAGGGCCAGACCGGCACTCAACCACCACACTCGCATCGGATTCTCCATGGGCCCCAGCATTCTCGTTGCGCAGAACCTTAGCAAAGTGGTCCCCAGTGCGGAAGGTGACCTGACGATCCTCCACGCGCTCTCACTTGACCTGGCCCAGGGCGACAGCCTGGCCATCGTCGGCGCCTCGGGCTCGGGCAAGTCGACCCTGCTCGGCCTGCTCGCCGGCCTCGACCAGCCCAGCGCCGGCAAAGTCATCCTCGCCGGCCACGACCTGGGGCCGCTGGACGAAGACCAGCGCGCCCGGGTGCGCGCCGAACATGTGGGTTTCGTGTTCCAGTCGTTCCAGTTGCTCGACAGCCTCAATGCCCTGGAAAACGTGATGCTGCCCCTGGAGCTGGACGGCCGCCGAGATGCCCGCGAGCACGCGCGCACCCTGCTGGAACGAGTCGGCCTGGGCAAGCGCCTGAGCCACACCCCGCGCCAGCTCTCAGGCGGCGAACAGCAGCGGGTGGCCATCGCCCGCGCGTTTGCCGCGCAGCCAGCTGTGCTGTTCGCCGACGAACCCACCGGAAACCTCGACAGCCACACCGGGGAGCGCATCAGCGACCTGTTGTTCGACCTGAACAAGGAGCGTGGTACCACGCTGGTACTGGTCACCCATGACGAGCGCCTGGCGCGCCGCTGCCGTCGCCATATCCGTCTGGACGCGGGCCGCCTTGTGGCGCCGGTGGAGGCCTGATGACCCACATGCCGCTGTCCCGCCTGTGCGGCCTGGCGCTGCGCCAATTACTGCGCGACATTCGCGCCAGCGAAGTGCGCGTGCTGTTCTTCGCCCTGCTGGTGGCGGTAGCGGCCAGTACTGCCATCGGCTATTTCGGCGCCCGCCTCAACGGCGCCATGCAACTGCGTGCCAGCGAATTCCTCGGCGCCGACCTGGTACTGCAGGGCAGTGCCCCGGCCCGCGAGCAACAGCTTGCTGCTGGCAAGACGCTGGGCTTGCGCCATGCCCAGGTGGTCGAGTTCACCAGCGTGGTCGGCGGTGACAACGGCATCCAGCTGTCCAGCGTCAAGGCGGCTGACGGCGCCTACCCGCTGCGCGGGCAAGTACGTAGCGCCCCCGCACCCTATGCCGAAGAAACCCCAGGCGGCGGCCCGGCGCCTGGCGAGGCATGGGTCGAGCCACGTCTGCTGGCTGCATTGGGGCTGTCGATCGGCGACAGCATCGACGTCGGCATGAAAACCTTGCGCATGAGCCGCGTGCTCACCTATGAACCGGACCGCGCCAACAATTTCTACAGCCTTACCCCACGGGTGATGATCAACCTGGCCGACCTGCAAGCCACCGGCGTGATCCAGCCGGGCAGCCGGGTGACCTACCGTGACCTGTGGCGGGGCGATAGCGAGGCACTGGCACAATACCGCCAGGCCGTGGAAAAGGACCTGGCCGCCAACCAGCGCCTGCGCGACACCCGCGATGGCAACCAGCAGATCGGCGGCGCCCTGGGCAAGGCCGAACGCTACCTGAACATGGCCAGCCTGGTGGCCGTGCTGCTGGCCGGCGTTGCCGTCGCCCTGTCGGCCAGCAGCTACGCAGCGCGCCGCCTGGACGCCAGCGCCCTGCTGCGCTGCCTGGGGCTGTCGCGTCGCCAGGCCCTTGGCCTGTATTGCTTGCAACTGGCCATGCTGGGCCTGGTCGCCGCGCTGGCTGGCGCCTTGCTCGGCTGGCTGGCCCAGCTGGGCCTGTTCCGCCTGCTGCAGGGCCTGCTGCCCAGCGTGGTACCTGCTGGCGGCGTGGTGCCGGCGCTGGCGGGCATCGCCACCGGGCTGGTGGCGCTGGCCGGTTTCGCCCTGCCGCCGATCGCGGCCTTGGGCCAGGTGCCGCCACTGAGGGTTTTGCGCCGCGACCTGCTGCCGATCCCCCCGAGCAGCTGGCTGGTGTACGGCGCCGCCTTGCTGGCGCTGGGGCTGATCATGTGGCGACTGAGCCTCGACCTGCTGCTCACATTCGCCCTACTCGGGGGTGGCCTGGTTGCTGCGCTGCTGCTCGGTGGCCTGCTGTTGCTGGGCTTGCGCAGCCTGCGCCAACTACTGGCCGGGGCCCCACTCACCTGGCGCCTGGGGCTGGGGCAGCTGCTGCGCCACCCTACGGCTGCGGCCGGCCAAGCCCTGGCCTTCGGCCTGATCCTGCTGGCCATGGCCCTGGTCGCCCTGCTGCGCGCAGAATTGCTCGACACCTGGCAAGCGCAACTGCCCAAGGATGCGCCCAACCATTTCGCCCTGAACATCCTGCCGGATGACCGCGAGCCCTTCGCCCAGCACCTGCAGCAGGTCAACGCCACCGCGGCGCCGCTATACCCGGTAACGCCCGGGCGCCTGGTGCAGGTCAACCAACAACCTGTACAGCAGATCGTCAGCAAGGATTCGGCCGGCGAGCGCGCCGTCCAGCGTGATCTCAGCCTGACCTGGGCCGCCGAATTGCCCGAGGGCAATGCCTTAACCGCCGGCAACTGGTGGCAAGCGCTACCCGGCGACACTGAAGTACCCGGCGTGTCGGTGGAGGCAGAACTGGCCAAAAGCCTGAAGCTGCACATGGGCGACCTGCTCACTTTCGACATCGGCGGCCAGCAGCGCCAGGCCAGGGTCAGCAGCCTGCGCAGCGTGCACTGGGACAGTTTCCAGCCGAACTTCTACATGATCTTCCAGCCCGGCACGCTGCAGGGGCTGCCGACTACCTACCTGACCAGCTTCTACCTGGCACCCGGGCATGATCTGGATGTGGTAGCGCTGTCGCGGGCATTCCCGGCCGTGACCATCCTGCAGGTGGATGCCTTGCTCGACCAACTGCGCAGCATCCTCGCCCAGGTGACCCTGGCAGTGGAATATGTACTGCTGTTCGTGCTGGCGGCCGGGCTGGCGGTGCTGTTCGCCGGCTTGCAGGCGACGCTGGACGAGCGCATCCGCCAAGGTGCCCTGCTGCGGGCGCTGGGGGCGGCGCGGCCACTGCTGGTCAGGGCGCGACGGATCGAGTTTGGTCTGCTTGGCGCAGCCAGCGGGCTTTTGGCGGCCGTGGGGTGTGAGCTGATTACCCTGGTGCTTTACCGCTATGCCTTCGATTTGCAGTGGAGTCCGCATCCGTGGTTGCTGGTGCTGCCATTGGCGGGGGCGCTACTGGTGGGTGGTGCCGGCGTGCTGGGCACCCGACGAGCGCTGAATGCCAGCCCTCTGGCGGTGCTGCGAGAGGGTTGAGGCCGTCACAGGCGTTATCGACTCACTGGGCGTAAGTGATGCTGTTCACATACCAGGTCGCTTCACCGGTAGGCGTGTGCACCACCACCTCATCGCCCTCCTCCTTCTTTAGCAAGGCGCGGGCCATGGGTGAATCGATCGAGATGTAGTCATTGCGCCCGTAGATTTCGTCATAACCGACGATGCGAAACTTCATGGTCTCGCCGTCGTCGTTCTCGATCTCGACCCAGGCACCAAAAAAAACCTTGCCCTCCTGCTGCGGCGAGTAGGCCACCACCTTCACATCTTCAAGACGCTTGCGCAGATAACGGACCCGGCGATCGATTTCGCGCAACAGCTTCTTGTTGTACTGGTAGTCAGCGTTCTCGCTACGGTCACCCAGCGACGCCGCCCAGGCGACCTTCTGGGTGATTTCCGGGCGATACACCCGCCATAGATGATCCAGCTCTTTTTTCAGCGCCTCATGGCCTTCCGTGGTGATGATATTGGTGCTCAACGGGCGCTCCTCAGCGGCGGGTAATGAGGCCCTGGCGCGCGACGCGGGTAAGGTGGCCGATGACCGCGGCGGCCTCGTCCGACGACGGTGCCTGGATCACGGCCAGATCGAACCGGTCGTTGCCATATTGCGCGAGGTGGCAGCCGGTATCGGCGAACTGGATCAGAAACGCACGCGCCTGCCCCTTGCGACGGGACAGGCCTTCGAGGTGACGCAAAAGAGTGGGCTGATGCTGGCCGCCGAGCAGGATGCGCGGTGTACGGGAAGCCTGAAATGCAGGCAAAGGGCTCAAACAGACACTGGTACGTGGGCAACTCATGGAGCTTCTCTCCGCCTCGCGAATCCCGCTGGGCAGCGGTGGGAGGCGTCACCGAACCAGCGCTTTAGCGGTATTTCGGATAACCCGGAGGGGGTTTTCCTGCGCCCCGCAAGTAGCTGTTTAAATCGGCGCAGGCGGTATGCTAGAGCTACTAGCGGCAAGATACAAGCCTCAATCGGCTCCAGGCTGGTATCTTGCCTTAGACGGCGTATCAGCGGGCTATCAGGCGGTCCAGCGAGAAGCTGCCAGCGCCTTCGATCATGACGGCAACAGTGCCGGCCAGAAGCGCCAGGGCGAATTCATAACCATTGTTCGACATGAACAGGCCATTGCCGATGTGGACCGAGAAGATCGCCACCACCAGGGTCACCGTCAGCGCCAGGGCTGCCGGCCGGGCGAGCAGACCGACCACCAGGGCCAGGCCACCGAAGAATTCCGCGCTACCAGACAGCAGGGCCATCAGGTAACCCGGTGCCAGGCCGATGCTTTCCATCCACTGGCCGGTGCCTTCGAGGCCATAGCCGCCGAACAGGCCGAACAGTTTTTGCGCACCGTGCGCCATGAAGATGATGCCAACCAGGATGCGGATAACGCTGAGGCCAGCGCCAGCGCGGGTGGAAAACAGGGCATTGAGGGTGGTGGTGTTCATGTCGAAGCGTCCTTGAGCGGAGAAGTTGTGTTGGAATGGGCGCCATCATAATCAATTCAATAGATATGAAAATCGCAAAAACCCCAACATAACAATCGATAGAATCGATTTGTCAGCGTTTGGCCACACGCTCCAGCACCGCACGCTCGCGGTTGAACGCCAGGTAGTACTTGTTGACGCTGTTGACAAAGTTGACCGGCCCCATGCCCACCTGCTCCATGGCAATGCGCTCGGTCTGGAAGAACCACTGGTTGCCGTTGAGGCCACGACGCCGGGCCTCGGCGCGCATGGCCTGGACCCGTTCGGGGCCGAGATTGTAGGCTGCCAGTACAAAAGCCATGCGCTCACGCTCGTTGATCTTGGCGCTGGCAAAGAACTTGCGCCGTATCAGCGCCAGGTAGCGGGCACTGGCCTGGACATTGCCATCCACCGTGGCGGTGTTGCTCACCCCCACGCGCTGGGCCGCCGAGGGGGTGATCTGCATCAGGCCATGGGCGCCGCCAGCGCCACGTGCGGCCGGGTTGAGCGTGGACTCCTTGAAGGCCAGCGCGGCCAGGTTGAGCCAGTCTATCTGTTGCGCCTGGCCATGCTTCTGCAGCACTGCCCGCACCGACACCAGGCGCTGGCGGTCCTTGCCGGCCAAGGGGTTGTGTACCCGATACTGGCGCCGGTAGATGCGCTCGAACGCGGCATCCTGGTTGTCAGGCGCGCGGTAGCCTTTCAGGAAGTGGTCGACCGTGGCCAGCAATTGCGGCGCATCACGCCCCACGTACCAGCGCATGGCTTGCGGCGCCCCCAGGTGCACCCGGCTGTGCAGGCGCAGGCGTGGCATCACACGCGCCCAGCGCCGGGCAATCGGCTGCTCGACCACCGTCAGGTGATAGATACCGGCCTGCACCATTTCCAGCACATCCTCCACCGCCAGCGTAGAGTCGACCCACTCCACCTTGATCGGCGGCCGCTTGCGCAAGGCCAATTGCTGATTGGCCTGTAGAATCAACGGCCCGGCAGCACTGGCACTGGTCAATGCCACCGTGCGCCCGGACAGCTGCTCGACCTTGCTGAAGCTACGCTCGCCCTTGCGCCCCACCAGCACCAAGGGGACCTGGTCGAGTATCGGGGCAGTGCTACTGACGCCGCGTACGGTACCGGGGTCAAGCAGCTCGCCTGGCGCGGCCAGGTCACCCTCGCCACGTGCGAGCGCCCCCAGCAGCTGCTCCTTGGCCCGCGGGATGAGCTTGAGCTGGATTTGCTGGTCATCGGCGCTGCGAGCGTTCAGGTAATGCTCAAGGGCACGCAGGCGATAGTATTCAATGCCTACCGGCTCGCCCTTGACCTCCCCAGAGCTGTTGCGGCTCTGGTTGACCAGCACGCGCAGTACCTTGCTGGTGCGGATCTGCTGCAGGTCACGGACCTTGGCAGGCGGAATATTCTGTTGCGGCCCGGGCGCTTGAGCGAAGGCCAGGCCCGACAAGGCCAGCCCGAACATCAGCAGGAATGTGAGCCAGAATCGCGGCATGCGAAAACGTGTCCATGGTCGGTGGGCGGCATCCATGGGTTGCACCGCCAAGTGATAAATGACGGCAAAAGACCACGGTAACAGCATGAAGTTCTTGGTTTTTTCAGAAAAACCCGGTTTTTGTTATGCTGGCCGCCCCGCGGCACGAGACAACACCATGCAACTGATCGATATCGGCGTCAACCTGACCAATAGCAGTTTCCACGACCAACAGGCAGCCATTGTCGAGCGCGCCATCGAGGCGGGCGTGACGCAAATGGTGCTGACGGGCACCAGTTTGGCGGTCAGCGAACAGGCACTGGAGCTGTGCCAGCAACTGGATGCCAGCGGCGCGCACCTGTTCGCCACCGCAGGTGTGCACCCCCACGATGCCAAGGACTGGGATGCCGGCAGCGAACGCCAGCTACGTCAACTCCTGGCCGAGCCGCGGGTGCGTGCGGTGGGCGAATGTGGCCTGGATTTCAACCGCGACTTCTCCCCTCGCCCTCTGCAGGAAAAAGCCCTGGAAGCCCAATTGGCGTTGGCCGCCGAATTGCACCTGCCGGTGTTTCTGCATGAACGTGATGCCAGCGAGCGCTTGCTGGCGATCCTCAAGGATTACCGCGACCACCTGCCGGCAGCAGTGGTGCACTGCTTTACCGGCGAGCGCGACGCGCTGTTCGCCTACCTGGACATGGACCTGCACATCGGCATCACCGGCTGGATCTGCGACGAACGCCGGGGTACCCACCTGCACCCATTGGTGGGCAACATTGCCGAAGGCCGGCTGATGCTGGAGAGCGATGCGCCATACCTGCTACCGCGCAGCCTGCGGCCAAAGCCAAAGAGCGGGCGCAACGAACCGGCGTTCTTGCCGGAGGTGCTGCGTGAAGTAGCCCTGCATCGGGGTGAGCCGGCCGAGCATACGGCGGCACACACCACCGCGACGGCGCGGGCTTTTTTCCAGCTCCCTTGAACCTGTAACTCCCGAATCGTCAGCATGCCCGCAGCCACAGTACACCGCCGCTGCCAAGGCTTGCCGGCGACAGAGCCATACAGACAGCAGGATTTCTTTGATACACATCAACAACACCCATGGTTTGCGCGGTCACAATGATGGCACCTTGCCAATATTGTTTACGCTCAACTCAGAGAAGACCTGCCCATGGGTGCCTGGCTTAGCAATGTTTCCCTGAAGTACAAATTCTGGGCCGTCAACGCGGTGGCCTTTGTCACGACCTTGCTATTGGTGCTTTATGCCGTGCACCTGGAGCAATCCGCCCGTGCCGAGGCGGCACAGGCACAGGCCGCCGCACAAGCCCAGCTGTTGGCCGCCTGGCCAGCCGGGCAGCCACTGCCACGCCCGGCGAACGTCATCGACTGGTCAGCAGGGCAAACGCCAACCTTTGCCGGCGAAGCGCTGGATGGCCTGCGCGGCGCCGAAGGCTGGGTCGACCTGCCAAGCGCGTGGATCCTTGGCGACAACCCGCTGCGTGGTGCACAGGTGCTCAGCGTCGGCGATCAGCACATGGCCGTACTGGCGCAGTCGCCAAGCCTGAGGCAGGTTTTCTTCGAACGTTTCAGCAGTTACGCAGTTTGCGTGCTGATTCTGATGCTGGCCATGCTCGGCGCCTCGCAACTGCTGATCCGGTTCCTGCTCAGCCAGCTCAACACCCTCAAGGATGTGATGTTGCACGTGGAAAAAACCGGCGACCTGGCCGCCCGCGTACCGCTGGCCTGTGGTGACGAGGTCGGCCAGATGGCCGGCGCCTTCAACGCCATGCAGGCCACCTACCACCGCGTGGTCAGCACCGTCGCCCACACGGCTGCACAGCTGGACTCGGGCGCTGCGCGCCTGGCCGCCAGCATGAGCGACGTGCGCCACGGCATGCTCGGGCAGCAAAGCGAGACCGACCAGGCCGCTACCGCCATCAACCAGATGTCGGCGACCGTGCACCACATCGCCCAGCATGCTGGCGCCACCCGCGACCTGTCACAGACCGCCGACACCTTGGCCGGCAGTGGCAAGGACGTGGTCAGCCGCGTGCAGGCGTCGATCTCCGGGCTATCCAGCGGTGTGCAGCAAACGGCCGAGATGATTCGCCAGCTGGCCGAAGACAGCCAGAAGATCAACGGCGTGGTCGGCGTAATCCACAGCATCGCCGAGCAGACCAACCTGCTGGCACTCAACGCCGCCATCGAAGCGGCGCGCGCTGGCGACCTGGGCCGGGGGTTTGCCGTGGTTGCCGATGAGGTGCGCAACCTGGCCAAGCGCGTGCAAACCTCCACTGACGAGATCACGACCATGGTCTCGGCCCTGCAGTCGGGCACCCGCGACGCAGTGGAGTTCATGCAGGAAAGCTCTTACAAGGCTGACGACTGCGTGCGCCAGGCACAGGAAGCCGGTGAGGCGCTGGCCGAAATTACCGGGGCCGTCGCGCAGATGCGCGAAAGCAATACCCAGATTGCCGTGGCAGCCGAGCAGCAAAGCCAGGTGGCCGAGGAAATGAATCGCGCGGTGGTGAGCATCCGCGACGTCACCGAGCAAACTGTGCAGCAAACCGTGGGTTCGGCAACCACCAGCAGCGAACTGGCGACCCTGGCCGGCGAGCTGAACAAGGCCATCGGCCAGCTCAGGCTATAGTCATCATAGCCAGCCTCGATTGGCCCCCTGAGGGGGGCCGCACTAAGCTTTGGGCATGACGATGAGGAAATGCCCATGAGCAAACGCCTGCCCAACCTGCCCGCCTGGCAATGGCGCGGCTATCATCATAACCACCGCCACCCGGCCAACCTGGTGTTGCACCTGATTGCCGTGCCGTTGTTCATCCTCGGCGCACTACTGGTGTTGTCCGGCCTGTTTGGCCTTGATCTGGGCCAGATCGCGGTGGGTGTCATCTCCGTGCTTGCCGGCCTGGGCCTCCAGCGCCAGGGTCACCGCCTGGAAGCCGAACAGCCCGAGCCATTCGCCAACCGCCAGGATGCCGTAAAGCGGCTGCTGACCGAACAATTCATCACCTTTCCGCGGTTTGTCCTGAGCGGGGCCTGGTGGAGAGCCTGGCGGGAGCGGCACAAGCACCGGCACTGAACGGCATTGCGTCGGTAAAGAATCGCGCAGCGCTCCCAAGGCCTATCAGGCAAACACGGTCACGGTCTGTCGGCTCAGGGCCAACAATTCCCCTTGCGCCGTCCACAGCGCCGCAGCGGCATGCCCGTAACCGTCCCTGGCATGCTCTGTCTCTACGCAATACCGGCACCAGTCCATCGTCGACAGCTTGGCCGTTGGCTGGATAAATTCAATGGTCCAGGTCAATGTACTGCCCGCAGCGGGCTGCTTGAGAAACGGCATCAGGCTCGGCGGCCAGGCATCGACCAAGGCAAGCAAGTGCGCTTCGTTCACTTGCTCTACGGCAACATCCCGCAGGCGCACCCAACCGCCCATCTTGCGCGACTGATTACCAGTGAAAGGCAACCCGCCCACTGCCCAGCGCAAGGCTACATGGCGCATGAATTCCGGGGTCACGCCCTTGATATAGGGCAGTTCGGGGGCCGCGTCTTCGAGCGCCTTCATGTCCATCGCCGGTAAAGCCGGCACCTCTACTGCCGAAGGCCGCCCCGCACCGAAGTTGCCTTGCACCAGCGTTACCACCTGGCCCTCCTGAACGGCACGGCCCAGCAAGGTACTGACCGCTTTACCCTCGCGCAGCACCTCGACCTCGAAACGGATGGGCACATCCGCAGCGGCCGGTGCCACGAAGCTGATGGCCAGCGAACGCACCGGGCGGCTATCGGTGAGTTTCAGCCGCATGGCCTCATACACCATGGCCGCCATCAACCCGCCAAAGGCAGCGCGCCCCTGCGCCCAGCTTGGCGGAACACTGACGGCATCGGGGTTGGCCCGTACGGCGTCGAGCAGTTGGTTGAAATTCATGGAGCGGCTCCTGCCTACAACGAAAAGGTCTGCCCATCCTAGCCAGCAAACCCCGGGGGATCAGCCCGCATTTCGGTCATTTTTCGGGCTAGCGCCTTGCCAGCGCCCGCTGCAGGGCATCCAGGGTTACATCTGACTTCTGCTCGGCCTCGTGCAGCTCCCGCTCCCAGTCGACCTTGCAATGCGCCAGGTCGGCCTGTTCACGCGCCTGCAGCAACCACTGCAACCGATCATGCCAGTCGCCCAGGTCGCCCTGGGCCTTTTTCAGCAGGCGTTGCAGTTTCTTGCCGGCGTGATCGAGTTGCGGGTAGGCCTCGTCGCCATAGCGCGCACGCTTGATCAGCAAGCGCAGGCGGTGGCGGTCGTGGGCGGGGTCCAGCAAGGCGTTGCGCAACTTGCGCCATTGCTTGACCAGGCGCTTGTCGATTCGCCTGTCCAACGACTTGACCAGGCCTTCACGGCCAGCTGCGCGCAGGAACAGCGGGAAAGCATCGACTATCGCCAGCACCCTCGCCAGCTGCGGGCTGGCAGCGACACTGGCGAAAACCCTGCCACGCCCTTCCAGACGACGCTGCCCAGCGTCGCCGTGACCGCGAGCCAGCAGTTCGGCCGCCAATACTTCCCGGTCTCGCAAGGGGGTGGTCAGGGTCCCCAACGAGCCCGCGGCATCCTCAAGCTGCTCCACGCCCGGCAGCCCGCGCAGTGGCCGCAGCAGGCTGCGCAGGCGGCGCACCGCGATGCGCAGGTCGTGCAAGGCCTCGCTGTCGGTATCGGCCGCCAGGCGCTCGCGACAGGCCAGCAAACGCACCTGCAAAACCAGGATCTGGGCAACCACGTGGTCAAGCATCGCGGACATGAAACGCTCCTTGGTTAGCGCCCGGCGCGGGACTCACGGATATAGAAGCGCGCCTTCTCGGCTTTGTTGGTACAGCTCTCGTAACCTTCGAACTGTTGTTGGGTCTTGGCTCCGGTCAACAGGGACAGGGCCTTGGAGTAGCTGACGGCACCGGCAAAGCCTTCAGCCTTGGCCAGGTCCAGCTCCTTCCAGGCGGCATCCAGTTGGGTCGCGCAACTGTCACGGTAGGCCGTTTTGCCCGCACACCCGGCAAGGGCCAGGGCAAACAGTGGAAGGCAGATCCAGGCTTTCATCAGTAATACCTCAAAGGTGTAAAGAACAGTGGCATTTCGACGCTCCGGCAATGGAAAAGTGCCGCGCGCAGCCGCTTCGTTTGCCGGCATTATTACACTAGCTCAGCGCGATCTACATTGAAGCACAGGCAGCGATAGGTGCATTGTAGGACCATGGTGGCACTGAACGGGGAATGTTCATGAGTAAACGTGTGGCACTGGTACTGGGATCGGGTGGAGCACGGGGGTATGCGCACATTGGCGTGATCGAGGAAATCGAGCGCCGTGGCTACGACATCGCCTGCGTGGCAGGCTGCTCCATGGGCGCAGTGATTGGCGGCATTTACGCTGCCGGCAAGCTCGACGAATACCGCAACTGGATCGAAAGCCTGGATTACCTGGATGTGTTGCGCCTGGTCGACGTCAGTTTTCGCCTCGGCGCGATACGCGGCGACAAGGTGTTCGGGCAAATCCGCAAGATCGTGGGCGAGATCAACATCGAGCAACTGCGCATTCCCTACACGGCGGTCGCCGCCGACCTTACCAACCAGCAGGAAATCTGGTTCCAGGAGGGCTGCCTGCACCAGGCCATGCGCGCTTCGGCGGCCATCCCCAGCCTGTTCACGCCCGTGATGCAGGGCAACCGCATGCTGGTCGATGGCGGCATCCTCAACCCGCTGCCGATCGTGCCGGTGGTCTCCAGCCATTGCGATCTCATTATTGCGGTCAACCTCAATGCCACCAACCAGAAGCAGTACCAGTTGCCGGTGATCGAACGCCCGGCCGCGTTCAAGATGCGCTTCGACGCCTTGCTCAGTTCGCTGGGCTCACGCTTGCCTTTCCGGCGCAAGCCAGCGGAGGAGCTGATCCGTATCGAACAGGAAATCGTCGCCGAAGGGCTGGCGCCACCAAGCCCATGGCTGAACGATGCCCCCGACCCGGAAGGCCAGCAACCAGCAGCGGCACCGGAGCGCGAGGGCGCGCCGAAATCGGCCACGGGTTCGTTCATCATCGACAACGTGGGCCCTGCTTCGCTGCTGGACTTGATCAACCAGAGCTTCGAAGTCATGCAGACTTCGTTGGCGCAGTACAAGATCGCTGGTTATCCACCGGATGTGCTGATCAACGTGCCCAAGCGGGTGTGCCGGTTTTTCGAGTTCTACAAAGCGCCGGAGCTGATCGCTTTGGGGCGGGAGATTGCGCGGGATACGCTGGACAGCTATGAAGGGGTGAAGCGCTGACGAACTGTCGCCGAGCACCGGCAACACAAATGAAACAGGCCGCACGAGGCGGCCTGTTTGTCATGCAGCGATCACTTTAGTAACGCGTGATGTCCGCATTGGCTTCCAACTGCTTGCGGAAGGCGGCAAAGTCCTGCTGGCCAGCACGCGAGGCGAGGTAGCGGCGGATCTGCTGCTTCTCTTCGTCGGTGGCAGCAGCCCCATCGTTGACACCCTTGAGCTGCAGCACCACCAAGCTGCCGTCACCCAGCACGACGCTGCCATACACCGGCTTATCCTTGGCTTGGGGCTTGCCCAGACGGAACAGCGCCTGGAGTTCGGCCGGGTCGATGCCATCCTCTCCACGGGTAACTGCTTCGTAGGCTTTCCACGCCTGCCCTTCGTGCACGCCGCCAGCGGCGATGGAGCCGTCACGCAGGCCTGCGATCAGCTTGTCCGCCTTGGTCTTGAGTTCGGCTGTCGCCTTCTCCTTGGCCAGGTGCTCACGGATATTCTGAGCTACGGCTTCCAGCGGCAGTTGTTCTGGCTTGCGGTGCTCCTTGACGCGCAGCACCACGGTGGTTTCCGGGTCGAGCTCGATGGCGGTGCTGTTGGCACCCTCATCCAGCACTTCTTCGGAGAACGCAGCCTGCACCACTGAGCGGTTGGCAGTGATGCCTTCACCACCCTCGCGGCCGAAGGCGGCAGAGGTGTGTACCTTGAGGTTCAGGTCCTGGGCCGGCTGGGCCAGGTCGGAAGCCTCGTAGGCCGCATCCTGCAGCTGCTTGCTGGCATCGACGTAACGCTGCTCTACCAACGGGGTCTTCAGGTCTCGGGTCAGCTTGTCCTTCAAGCTGGCAAAGCTCGGTACTTCAGGTGCTTCCACGCCCAACAGCTTGATCAGGTGGTAGCCGAACTCGGTGCGCACGGGCGCCGATACCTGGCCATCCTGCAGCTTGTACAGCGCCTCCTCGAAGGCCGGGTCGTAGACGCCCGGGCCCGCAAAGCCGAGGTCACCACCGTTGTTGGCCGAGCCCGGGTCCTGGGAGAATTCCTTGGCCAGTGCGGCAAAGTCCTCACCCTTGGCCAGGCGTTGCTCAATCTCCTCGGCACGGGCCTTGGCCTGGGCATCGGTGACCTTGTCGTTCACCTCGATGAGAATGTGCGCGGCATGGCGCTGCTCGGCGAGGTTGGCGATCTCCTTCTCGTACTGAGCCTTGAGTTCTTCGTCGGTCACCTTGACCTGGTCGAAGAACGCCGACTTCTTGAGCTCGATGTAGTCGATCACCACCTGATCAGGCGACATGAACTCCTTGGCGTGCTGGTCGTAGTGCGCCTTGACTTCATCGTCGCTGACCTTGACCGCAGCCGGATCGGCCTTGAAGGTCAGGGAAGCGAAGTCGCGGGTCTGTTTCTCCAGGCGGGCGAAGGCATCGACCTGCTGGTCGGTGACAAAGCTGCTGCCGGCCAGGCCGGTGCGCAGCTGGCCGATGAGCATTTCTTCGGCGAGCATGTCGCGGAACTGCATGCGACCGTAGCCCATCTGGCGGATGACCTGGTCAAAACGGTCGGCACTGAACTTGCCGTCCACCTGGAACTCCGGCGTCTGCAGAATGACCTGATCCAGTGCGGCGTCGGAGAAGGCGAATTTGGCATCCTCGGCACCCTGCAGCAGCAGTTTGCGGCTGATCAGCCCCTTGAGCGCCTCTTCGCGCAGCAATTTGTCATCCAGCAAAGCCGGGTCGAAATCCTTGCCCAACTGTTGCACCAGTTGGCGGCGCTGCATGTCGGCCGCCTGGCTCAGCTCGTTCTGGCTGATAGTCTGGCCGTTTACCTTGGCAGCGTCCTGGCTATGGGTGGCGGCCTGGAAAATAGCTTCGAAGCCGGTCAATGCCATCAACACGACGATAAGGCCGATGATGGTCTTGGCAATCCAACCTTGTGAATTGTCCCTGATATTTTGCAGCATGCGTCCCCCAGAAACGGCTGTACCACTGCGTCGACAACCGCGGAGCGTGGGTAGAATCCTGATAAAAGAAAGGCGCATCCGAGGATGCGCCTTTGCTTAGCAAACGTGTCAGGCGGGAACGTTTGCGCCCCGCCATCACCGTGCTCGGACCAGGCCTGGCCGGGTCCGGCTGAAAGACGACTTAGTTAACGGCGTCTTTCAGGCCTTTACCTGCCTTGAAACCTGGAACCTTGGCGGCTTCGATCTTGATCGCCTTACCGGTTTGTGGGTTGCGGCCAGTGCGCTCGGCACGCTCTTTGACCGAGAAGGTACCGAAGCCAACCAGTACCACATCGTCACCTTGCTTCAGGGCGCCGGTGACGGATTCGATTACTGCGTCCAGCGCACGGCCGGCTACAGCTTTCGGGATGTCAGCAGATGCGGCGATAGCGTCAATCAGTTCCGACTTGTTCACTCTAAGTCCCCTTATTTCTCTATTGAGTTTGTTTCTAAGTATGTAATGAAAAGCTTATGAAACGTGTGCTGGGAGGCATGGCGACAATAACGTGCCGCTTTATAGCAAGGCGCCGAAAATACTGTCAAGGAAAGCCCCCCAGCCAAAAACTACTAATGCGTGCTGATTCTTTCCTTAGCATCGCCGTCGCGCTTCTCGTCTTTCGCGACAATCTCCGGAGCCACATCTGGCAAGGGCTCCGGGGCGTATTGCAGCGCAATTTGCAGGACTTCGTCAATCCATTTGACCGGTTTGATCTGCAGATCCTGCTTGATATTTTCCGGAATCTCTTTCAAGTCGCGAACATTCTCCTCCGGAATGATCACCGTCTTGATCCCGCCACGGTGTGCCGCCAGCAGTTTTTCCTTCAAACCGCCAATGGCCAGCACCTGGCCACGCAGGGTGATTTCGCCGGTCATGGCCACATCGGCACGTACCGGAATCTGCGTCAGCGCCGACACCAGCGCGGTGCACATGCCTATGCCGGCGCTCGGGCCGTCCTTCGGCGTGGCGCCCTCAGGCATGTGGATATGCACGTCGTGCTTCTCGTGGAAGTCCGCGGCAATCCCCAGGCTGCGGGCGCGACTACGCACCACGGTCTGTGCAGCCGTAATCGATTCGACCATGACATCGCCCAGCGAGCCGGTCTTGATCAGCTGACCCTTGCCGGGGATGACCACGGCTTCGATGGTCAGCAATTCGCCGCCCACCTGGGTCCAGGCCAGGCCGGTAACCTGGCCGATCTGGTCCTGTTGCTCGGCCAGGCCGTAGCGGAACTTGCGCACGCCCAGCAAGTGCTCCAGCTGCTCGCTGGCCACCTTGACCTTGACCTGCTTCTGCCCGGTATGTTCCTTGACCACCTTGCGGCAAACCTTGGCGATCTGGCGTTCCAGCCCTCGCACACCGGCTTCGCGGGTGTAGAAGCGAATGATGTCACGGATCGCCGAGACATCGACCTCCAGCTCGTCCTTCTTCAAGCCGTTGGCCTTGACCTGCTTCGGCACCAGGTACTTGACCGCAATGTTGATCTTCTCGTCCTCGGTGTAGCCCGGCAGGCGGATGACTTCCATCCGGTCCAGCAGCGCCGGCGGGATGTTCATCGAGTTCGAGGTGCAGAGGAACATCACGTCCGAGAGGTCGTAGTCGACTTCCAGGTAGTGGTCGTTGAAATTGTGGTTCTGCTCCGGGTCGAGCACTTCCAGCAGCGCCGAAGCCGGGTCGCCGCGCATGTCGCTGCCCATCTTGTCGATTTCATCGAGCAGGAACAGCGGGTTGCGCACGCCCACCTTGGTCATCTTCTGGATCAGGCGACCGGGCATGGAACCGATGTAGGTGCGGCGATGGCCACGAATCTCGGCCTCGTCACGCACGCCACCCAAGGCCATGCGCACGAACTTGCGGTTGGTGGCGGCAGCGATCGACTCGGCCAGCGAGGTCTTACCAACGCCGGGCGGCCCGACCAGGCACAGGACCGGGCCACGGATTTTCTTGACGCGTTTCTGCACGGCGAGGTACTCAAGGATGCGCTCCTTGACCTCCTCCAGGCCATAGTGGTCGGCATCGAGGATTTCCTCGGCCTTGGTCAGGTCCAGGCGTACCTTGCTCTGGGCCTTCCACGGCACCTGCACCAGCCAGTCAAGGTACGAGCGCACCACGGTTGCCTCAGCGGACATCGGCGACATCTGCTTGAGCTTGTTCAGCTCGGCCTGGGCCTTGGTCAGGGCGTCCTTGGGCAGGCCAGCGGCTTCGATGCGCTTCTTCAGCTCTTCGACTTCGTTGTGGCCTTCGTCACCATCGCCAAGCTCCTTCTGAATGGCCTTCATCTGCTCATTCAGGTAGTACTCGCGCTGGCTGCGCTCCATCTGTTTCTTGACCCGGCCGCGAATGCGCTTTTCGACCTGCAGCAGGTCGATCTCGGCATCCAGCAGCGCCAGCACGTGCTCGACACGGGTGGCCAAGTCGACGATTTCAAGAATTTCCTGCTTCTGCTCGATCTTCAGGGCCATGTGGGCGGCCATGGTGTCGACCAGGCGGCCGGGCTCTTCGATGCTGTTCAACGACGACAGCACTTCGGCAGGGACTTTCTTGCCCAGCTGCACATACTGCTCGAATTGCGACAGCAGCGTGCGCACGAACACTTCCGACTCGCGCTCGGCGGTGTCGGTTTCGTCGATCAGGGAAACTTCGGCACGGATGTGCCCTTCTACTTCGGTGAAACGCTCGACCGCGCCACGCTGCTCGCCCTCGACCAGCACCTTGACGGTGCCGTCAGGCAGCTTCAGCAATTGCAGCACGGTGGCAACGGTACCGACACGGTACAAGGCGTCCTCGCCCGGGTCGTCATCAGCTGGGTTCTTCTGGGCCAGCAGGAGAATCTGCTTTTCGCCCGTCATCGCCGCCTCGAGGGCTTCGATGGATTTTTCGCGCCCCACGAACAGCGGGATAACCATGTGCGGGTAAACAACGACATCGCGCAATGGCAAAAGAGGCAAGTCGAGGGTGGTCTTCATGATTTCGCCTCTACAGCGGCCTTATGGCCGGAAACCGGTGGAAATGATGCTTGGACCTAATGTGGGGGCAGGCTTTGGAAATTACAAGCGCTAGCGCAGGAAAAGCAGAAAGGGGCCCGCAGGCCCCCTTCTGATTTGCAACCGTGAACCGGCCATTGCCTGAATCAGGCGTCTGGCGCGGCCTTGGCTTGCGGCTCGCTGTTCTCGTAGATCATCAGCGGCTGCGAGGTGCCTTCGATGACGCTCTCGTCGATCACCACCTTGCTGACATCCTTCTGCGAAGGAATCTCGTACATGGTGTCGAGCAGCACGCCTTCGAGGATCGAACGCAGGCCACGGGCGCCGGTTTTGCGCTCCAGGGCCTTGCGTGCAACGGCCTTGAGCGCATCGCTGCGGAACTCGAGGTCGACGCTTTCCATCTCGAACAGCTTGGCATACTGCTTGGTAAGGGCGTTTTTCGGCTCGGTGAGGATCTGCATCAATGCAGCCTCATCCAGTTCGTCGAGGGTAGCCAGTACCGGCAAACGGCCGACGAATTCCGGAATCAGGCCAAACTTGACCAGATCGTCCGGCTCGACCTCACGCAGGGACTCGCCAACCTTCTTGCCCTCTTCCTTGCTGCGCACTTCGGCACCAAACCCGATGCCACCTTTGGTGGAGCGGTTCTGGATGACCTTTTCCAGGCCCGAGAACGCGCCACCGCAGATGAACAGGATGTTGCGGGTATCAACCTGCAGGAATTCCTGTTGCGGGTGCTTGCGGCCGCCTTGCGGCGGAACCGAGGCCACGGTGCCTTCGATCAGTTTCAGCAGTGCCTGCTGCACGCCCTCGCCCGAGACATCACGGGTAATGGACGGGTTGTCCGACTTGCGCGAGATCTTGTCGATTTCGTCGATGTAGACAATGCCCATCTGGGCCTTTTCCACGTCGTAGTCGCACTTCTGCAACAGCTTCTGGATGATGTTTTCAACGTCCTCACCCACATAACCGGCTTCGGTCAGGGTGGTGGCGTCAGCAATGGTAAACGGTACGTTCAACAGGCGTGCCAGGGTTTCGGCGAGCAGGGTCTTGCCCGAGCCGGTCGGCCCGATGAGCAGGATATTGCTCTTGCCCAGTTCGACTTCGTCACCCTTCTTGTCACGCTGGTTCAGGCGCTTGTAGTGGTTGTACACCGCTACGGCCAGCACCTTCTTCGCGCGCTCCTGACCAATCACGTACTGGTCCAGGATGCCGCTGATTTCTTTCGGCGAAGGCAATTTGTGCGCGCTGCTCTCGGCCTGGGCTTCCTGCACCTCCTCACGGATGATGTCATTGCACAGGTCGACGCACTCGTCGCAGATAAATACCGAGGGCCCGGCAATCAATTTGCGCACTTCGTGCTGGCTTTTGCCGCAGAAGGAGCAATAGAGCAATTTGCCGCTGTCCTCGCCGTTACGGGTGTCAGTCATTCGATCGATCCAATCCGGTAGGCTTGCAACACAAGATGAAGGCAATTGCGGGCTTTTTCAAGTCCGCAGGTAGGCGCTTTCCGCGCCTACCTGCTCTGACACCCCGGTTCAGGAGGCCAGTTGCCGCTTGTCGTAGACCGAGTCGATCAGACCGTACTCGGCCGCGCGCGAGGCGCTCATGAAATTGTCACGTTCGGTGTCACGCTTGATGGTCTCGAGGTCCTGGCCGGTGTGGTAGGCCAGCAGCTCGTTCAGGCGCGCCTTGATATTGAGGATTTCCTGGGCGTGGATCTCGATATCGGTGGCCTGCCCCTGGAAACCGCCCAGTGGCTGGTGAATCATCACACGCGAGTTAGGCAGGCAGTGACGCTTGCCTTTGGCACCGGCAGCCAGAAGGAAGGCACCCATGCTGCAGGCCTGGCCAATACAGATGGTCGAGACGTCCGGCTTGATGAACTGCATGGTGTCGTAGATCGACATACCGGCAGTGACAGAGCCACCCGGCGAGTTGATGTACAGATGGATATCCTTGTCCGGGTTTTCCGCTTCGAGGAACAGCATCTGCGCAACGACGAGGTTGGCCATGTAGTCTTCGACCGGGCCAACCAGGAAGATCACTCGCTCTTTCAACAAGCGCGAGTAGATGTCGTAAGCGCGCTCGCCACGGGCGGACTGCTCGATAACCATCGGGACCAGGCCGCCTGCGGCCTGGATGTCAGAGCTCTGCTGAATATAAGAATTGCGGGACATGTCCTGCGCTCACTCCCAAATAGTCATGGCTTGATAACGCACAAGCCAGCTCGAAGGCTGGCTTGTGGGGGTTTCCTACGAGAGAAGCCTGTTACTCAGCTGCGGCAGGAGCCTCGGCTGGTTTGACAGCATCTTCGTACGAGACCGACTTGTCGGTCACAGTCGCTTTCTGCAGAACAGTATCTACAACTTGTTCTTCCAGCACAACCGAACGCACTTCGTTCAGTTGCTGGTCGTTCTTGTAGTACCAGGCGATGACCTGCTCAGGCTCCTGGTAAGCCGAGGCCATTTCTTCGATCATCTCGCGAACCTTGGCGTCGTCCGGCTTCAGCTCGAACTGCTTGACCACTTCGGCAACGATCAGGCCCAGGACCACGCGGCGTTTGGCTTGTTCTTCGAACAGCTCGGCCGGCAGTTGCTCTGGCTTGATGTTGCCGCCGAACTGCTGAACAGCCTGCACGCGCAGACGGTTGACTTCATTTTCCAGCAGGGCTTTCGGCACTTCGATCGGGTTGGCGGCCAGCAGACCGTCCATGACCTGGTTCTTCACCTTGGTCTTGATCGCCTGGCGCAGCTCACGCTCCATGTTCTTGCGAACTTCGGCGCGGAAGCCTTCCAGGGTCGATTCCTTGATGCCGAACTGGGCGAAGAACTCTTCGTTCAGCTCTGGCAGTACAGGGGCGGAAACGCTGTTGACGGTGATGGTGAACTCGGCGGCTTTGCCAGCCAGGTCGAGGTTCTGGTAGTCCTCTGGGAAGGTCACGTTGACAACGCGCTCTTCGCCAGCCTTGGCGCCCACCAGACCATCTTCGAAGCCAGGGATCATGCGGCCGGAGCCCAGTACCAGCTGGGTGCCCTTGGCCGAACCACCGGCGAACACTTCACCGTCGACCTTGCCGACGAAATCGATGTTGACCTGGTCGTCGGTCTGCGCGGCGCGCTCGACTGCCTCGTAGCGGGTGTTCTGCTTGCGCAGCACTTCCAGCATCTTGTCCAGGTCGGCGTCAGCCACTTCGGCGCTCAGGCGCTCGACGTTGATCGACTCCAGGCCAGCAACAGTGAACTCTGGGAACACTTCGAAGATGGCGACGAACTCCAGGTCCTTGCCCTTTTCGAAGGACTTCGGCTCTACAGCCGGAGCGCCAGCCGGGTTCAGTTTCTGCTCGACGATGGCTTCGTAGAAGGAAGCCTGGACCAGGTCACCGAAAGCCTCCTGACGGGCATCGGCTTCGAAGCGCTGACGGATCACGCTCATTGGCACCTTGCCTGGACGGAAGCCGGCAACCTTGGCGCGCTTGGCAGTCTGTTGCAGACGCTTGTTGACTTCGTTCTCGACGCGCTCGGCCGGAACGGCGATGGTCATGCGGCGCTCGAGAGCGGAAGTGTTTTCAACAGAAACTTGCATGGATATTCCTCGTTGCACAGACGTTAGCCGGCGTTAGCCCGACTCCAGAATCAAGGGCAAGCATTCTAGTGAGTCGCGCAGCAGAAGTCACCCCACACGGGACGACGGGAAACCACGCCGGTCGATTAACTTTCAAGGCCCGTTCGACATGGCGACGGGCCTGCCTCATCAATGGCCGCACCACGCCAGTGGCGCGATACAACCGAAATACCTTGTCAAACAACTTCCAGCAGCGAATTCGCTTCCTTTATTCAGGATCGACTTCGTTGAACTGGCAGTATTCTTCCCATTCCACGCCCAGCGCTTCGGCCACCTCGCGGTGCGTCTCCAGGCGCATGGCGCGCAACTGCTCCGGGGTTTCGGCGATCAGCTGCAGCGCCAGTTCCCAGGGCTGAATACCCTGCTCTTCGGCCGCATCCTCGAACGCCCACTCGATCTGCTGGGCCTGCTCCCGCGCATCCAGCTCGCGGATTTCCTCGAGCAGTTGCGGATTGGCCTCGGCAAAGCGCTGTAGCGCCATAGCCTGACGGGCTTCTTTTGCAATCATTGGGTTGTTCCTCTGCCGGCCAACCGGGCCGGTGTTTCAACCAGCTGAAATCTAACAGCTTTTATTGGGGTGCCACCAGAGGATTGCAAGGGGTGGATGGCATCGATTTGAGGCTCGCAGCGCCTGCGAGGGGTCGATGCGAGCCCTGCAGCGCCTATAAGATCGAGCGCCGCCAGCGCGGCGCTTCGCGGGACAAGCCCGCTCCCACATCTGTTTCGGGCCAATCGTTCCTGTGGGATTTGCGCGCGAACACCTCGGCGCTCACCTCGACATCGCGCCAAACAAACAAGGCGGTCGCGCGCGCCTGGGACAGGATGGATTGGCCCGAAACAGATGTGGGAGCGGGCTTGTCCCGCGAAGCGCCGCGCGGGCGGCGCTCGATCTCACTGACGCCAAAACCCCAAAGCCAGGCACCCCACCCCCCCAAAAAAACCCAAAACAAAAAAGGCGCCCGATCTCACGATCAAGGCGCCTTTTCAAAAATATGGGGTGGACGATGGGAATCGAACCCACGACAACTGGAATCACAATCCAGCGCTCTACC